>SLQN01000581.1 GCA_007131465.1 Paracoccaceae bacterium | reverse complement strand
GGCGCGCGGTTCAGGTTTCCCTCTGTCTCGGTCGGGGCCACGGAAAACGCGCTGATGGCCGCGACACTGGCGCGGGGAACGACGGTGCTGGAAAATGCGGCCCGCGAGCCGGAAATCGTCGATCTGGCGCACTGCCTGCGTCGCATGGGGGCGCAGATCGAGGGCGAAGGCACCTCCACGATCACGATTCAGGGCGTCGCCAGTCTCGGCGGGGCCACGCATCCGGTGGTCACAGACCGGATCGAGTTGGGGACCTACATGCTGGCCCCGGCGATTGCGGGCGGATCGGTGGAACTGATCGGCGGGCGGCTGGATCTGGTGCAGGCCTTTGCCGACAAGCTGCAGCAAGCGGGTGTCGAGATCGAGGAGACCGCGCGCGGGTTGCGCGTCACCCGCAAGACCGACCGGCTGAAGGCCGTGAATGTGGAAACTGAACCCTTCCCCGGTTTCCCGACCGATCTTCAGGCGCAATTCATGGCCGCCATGTGCACTGCCACAGGCAATTCGGTGCTGGAGGAACATATCTTCGAGAACCGTTTCATGCATGCGCCCGAACTGATGCGCATGGGCGCGCAGATCGACGTGCAGGGCGGGATGGCGCGGGTGACGGGGGTCGAACGTCTGCGCGGTGCGCCGGTGATGGCCACCGATCTGCGCGCCTCGGTCTCGCTGATCCTCGCGGCATTGGCGGCAGAGGGCGAGACGGTTGTCAGCCGCGTCTATCATCTGGATCGCGGCTATGAGCATGTCGAGGACAAGCTGGGCGCATGCGGCGCGCGGATCGAACGGGTTAGGGCATGAGCGACGCGCGTTTTGAGGACGGTGTCGAGCGCCCGCTCAGGCTTGTGGCGCAGGATGGCGATGATCTGACCGTGTTGTCGGCGCTGGTGCAGGACGCAGTGTTTCCGGTTACCGAGATGCGATGGGATGCGCGCCGCCGCCGCTTTGCGCTGCTGATCAACCGGTTTCGCTGGGAGGACCGCGCGCGGGCGGAAGCCGACGGGAAATTCGAACGTGTGCAGGCGCTTCTGGTGGTGTCGGATGTGCTGGCCGTGGCCTCGAACGGGGTGGACAGGGACGACAGGGATCTGGTCCTGTCGCTGCTGGCCGTCACCTTCCACCCCGGCGAAGATGGCGCGGGGCATGTGATGCTGACGCTGGCAGGGGATGGCGAAATCCGGCTGGCTGTGGAATGTCTGGATATCGCCCTATCTGACGTGACGCGGCCCTATCTGGCGCCATCGCGCAGCGCCCCGGCCCATCCGGTGGAAAAGGACGACTGAAATGCCCGTTTTTCTGGACAGCACCGCGCCCGGCTTCGAGGCGCAGTTCAAAGCCCTGTTGTCTGCCAAGCGCGAAGAGTCCGTGGATGTGGATGACACCGTCGCGGCCATCATCGCCGATGTGCGTGCGCGTGGCGATGCAGCCGTGATCGAGTTGACAGCGCGGTTCGACCGGCTGGATCTGACCCCGGACACGCTGGCTTTCACGCAAGACGAAATTGACGCCCAGTGCGCCACTGTGCCCGCGGCCGAACGCGCGGCGCTGGAACTCGCGGCCGCGCGCATCCGCGCCTATCACGACCGCCAGCGCCCCGAGGACGCCCGCTGGACCGATGACAGCGGTGCGGAACTGGGATGGCGCTGGGGGCCAGTGGCGTCGGCGGGCCTTTATGTGCCCGGCGGTCTGGCCAGTTACCCGTCCTCGGTCCTGATGAACGCCATCCCGGCGCAGGTGGCAGGCGTCGCGCGTCTGGTGATCTGCGCGCCCACGCCGGGCGGTGCGGTCAATCCGCTTGTGCTGCTCGCGGCACGGTTGTCGGGCGTGGAAACGGTCTACCGGATCGGCGGCGCGCAGGCCGTGGCCGCGATGGCCTACGGCACGCAGACCATCGCGCCTGTGGACAAGATCACCGGACCCGGCAATGCCTTTGTGGCAGCCGCCAAGCGGCGGGTCTTTGGCAAGGTCGGCATCGACATGATCGCCGGGCCGTCCGAGATCCTTGTCATTGCCGATGCCGACAACGACCCCGACTGGATCGCGCTTGATCTGCTGAGCCAGGCCGAACATGACGAAAGCGCGCAATCGGTGCTGATCACGACCGATGCCGGCTTCGGGCAGGCCGTGGCCAGCGCCGTGGATACACGCCTGCAAACGCTGGAGCGGCGCGCCATCGCGGGTGCAAGCTGGCGCGATTATGGCGCGGTGATCGTGGTGCGCGATCTTGGCGAGGCGGCGGCGCTGTCGGACCGGATCGCGCCCGAACATCTGCAACTCTGCGTGGCCGACCCTGACGCACTTCTGGCGCAGATCAACCATGCCGGGGCGGTGTTTCTGGGTCACTGGACGCCCGAGGCGATTGGCGATTATGTCGGCGGCCCGAACCATGTGTTGCCCACCGCGCGCTCGGCGCGGTTTTCGTCGGGGCTGTCGGTGCTGGATTTCATGAAGCGCACGACCCTTGCCCGGATGACCCCGGAAGCGCTGGCCAGTATCGGCCCTGCGGCAGAGCAGCTTGCAACCTCGGAAGGGTTGGAGGCGCATGGATTGAGCGTGCGCGCGCGGCTGGAGCGGTTGAACCGCTGAAGCGCGACCTCGCAAAAGCCCCGGTGCTATTTTCGCCAAGATAAGGCCAAGGGGCTTTTGTCTGGCGCAGTCCCGTGCAAATCTGCCGCAAAGCAAGGGGGAGAAATGGTCGCGCTCTGTGTCTTTGACGCTTATGGGACGCTGTTCGATGTCGATGCGGCAGCACGCGACAGCGCTGTCCCCCGTGATGTCTGGCCCCGGCTTGCGGCGGATTGGCGGCGCAAGCAACTGGAATATTCGTGGCTGCGCACTGTTGCAGGCGCGCATGTGGATTTCTGGCAGGTGACGCAGGACGCGCTTGACTGGGCGCTGGAGGCATCCGGCCTGTCAGAGGCGGGGCTGCGCGCCGAGATGCTGGACCTCTATCGCCGTCTTGCACCCTATCCAGAGGTTCCTGATGTGCTTCGCGATCTGCGCGCGCGGGGCGTGCGGCTCGCGATCCTGTCCAACGGGTCATGCGCGATGCTGGCGGATGCGGTGGCCGCAGCCGGGCTTGACGGGCAGTTTGATGCTGTGCTGTCGGTCGATGCAGTGGGGGCCTTCAAGCCCGCGCCTGCGGTCTATGACATGGTGGGCCAACATTTCGGCTGCGCCCCGCGTGATGCCCTGTTCGTGTCGGCCAATGGCTGGGACATCTGTTCGGGCGCGGCCTATGGGTTTCGCACCTTGTGGCTGAACCGCGCAGGCGCGCCGATGGACCGGCTGCACGGCGCGCCCGATGCCGTGGCGCGCGATCTGATGGACCTTCCGCAGTTTCTGGAGACCCTCTGACATGCCAAGTTTCACTGCCCCCGACGGGGCCGAGCTTCACTATAGCGATGAAGGTCATGGCCGCGCGCTTCTGTGCCTGTCGGGGCTGACGCGGAACGGATCGGATTTCGACTATCTGGCCCCGCATCTGCCGCCCCTGCGCCTGATCCGGCTGGATTATCGCGGACGCGGCCAGTCGCAATGGACCGGTGCGGAAACCTATACCGTGCCGCAGGAAGGAGCGGATGTGCTGGCGCTTCTGGACCATCTGGGGCTGGATCAGGTGGCGCTTCTGGGGACATCGCGGGGCGGTATCGTGGGCATGTATCTGGCGGCGGTCGCGCGAGAGCGGCTGCGCGGGCTTTGCCTGAACGATGTCGGCCCGGTGATCGAGGCCGAGGGGCTGGCGCGGATTGCCGATTACATTGGCCGCAACCCCGCTGCCCGCACCCATGCCGAAGCGGCGCTGGCGCTGGAACGCGCCATGCCGGAATTTTCCGACATGCCGCCGGGGCGCTGGCTGCAAGAGGCCAAGCGCCATTTCATCGCCACGGCGCAGGGGTTGCAGATCAATTACGACCCGGCGCTGCGCGATGCCTTTCTGGCAGCGATGGCGGGTGGCGGGGGCGACCTGTGGCCGATGTTCGAGGCTGCCGCAGACTTGCCGCTGGCCCTG
>SLQN01000427.1 GCA_007131465.1 Paracoccaceae bacterium | reverse complement strand
AGGGTCCAGCGCGCTCAGGTCCGGCGGATCCGTGAACAGGACAGGTCCGGTGGCGCTTTCCAGCCAGATGATGGCCACCAACAGCGCCGCAGATCCCGGCAGCGCATAGCTCAGATAGACCCGCGCCGCCGCCAGCGAGGGCTTGTCCTGCTTGTGCGCGACCAGCGGCCATGTGCTCAGCGTCAGCAACTCGAAGAAGATGAAGAACGAGATCAGCGACCCTGACAGCGCCAGCCCGGTTGTGGCCGCGACACACAGGCTGAAAAACCCGAAGAACCGCGACAACTCGGCCTTGGTTCCGAAATAGGCGATGGCGTAGATCGTGGTCAGAAACCACAGTGTCGCAGAAAGCGAGATGAACAGCAGCGCCAGCGCATCCACCCGCAGCAGGATGATCAGACCGGGCGCAAGCGAAAGGGTGGCCTCATGGCTGGCACCGCCCGCCACGGCAAAAAGCATCCAGACGATCAGCCCGAGTTTCAGCACCGCCCCGCCAAGGTTCAGGCTGTTGCGCAAGACATGGCTGTCTTGCGCCAGAAAGAATGTCACACATGCCGGGACCAGCGAGGTGAGCAGGATCAGGACAGGAAGCGCTGTGGTCATAACCCGTCCTCGGCGGGCTTCGGGCGTCCGATCTGCAACAGGTCGAACGGCATGGCCGACAGCAAGCCCAGAAGAATTGCCAGCGCCGCCAGCGCCAGCGGGATGGCTTGCCAGGCACGCGGGATCGCGCGCGGGCGCACGCGGATCTCGCGCGTGAACAGGGCCGCCACAGGGCGATAGAGATAGAGGGCCGCCAGCAGGCCGCCGCCAGCAAGCACGATGGCCCAGACCCACTGGCCCGACGCGAAGGCCGAGGTCATCAGCAGGTATTTGGCCGTGAACCCGCCTGATGGCGGCAGCCCCAACAGCGTCACCGCCGCCAGCGCGAAAGCAAAGCTGGTCATGGGCAGTGCCCGGGCCAACCCGCGCAGATCGCCCAACCGGTCACTGCCCACCGCCGCGATATAAATGCCTGCGGCCAGAAACATCGCGGCCTTTGCAAGTCCGTGGCTCAGCGCCTGAAAGATCGCGCCCGTCCACGCCCCTGCCGCCCAAGGCTGGTTGATGCCGTCGCCGCCCGCCAGAGGAAAGACCAGAAACAGATAGCCCAGTTGCGCGACGGTCGAATAGGCCACAATCAGTTTCAGCCGCGCCTGCACAAGCGCGAGAGCCCCGCCCCAGATCACGGCAATCGCGCCCATTGCAGCCAGCGCCAGGAGTGCGCTTGGGGCGGCAAGGTCCGGCATCGCCTCGAACCACAGCCGCATCACAATAAGGAAGGACCCCTTTGGCACAAGCGCCGACAGCAGCGCCGAGGCAGGCGCGGGGGCAGCCGAATGTGCAGGCGGCAGCCAGACATGAAAGGGAAAGAGCGCCGTCTTGGCCAGCAGCCCGGCGGTCATCAGCCCCAGCGCCAGGGCATCCACAGGCGACGGCACGCGTGCGCCAAGAAGCGTGATATCGAGCGTGCCATGCGTCGCATAGACCAGCACGACGCCCGCGAGGTACAGAAGCGATCCGGCAAGGGCGAACAGCAGGTAGCGCATTGCGGAGGCAAGGGCCTGCGCCGTGCCGGAAATCGCGACTAGCGCCACGGCGGCAAGGCTCAGCAGTTCAAGCCCCACATAGAGATTGAACAGATCGCGCGACACGAACACGGCATTCAGAGCCGCCCATAGCAGCAACATCAGCGGCCAGAAGCCGAAACTTGCGCGCGGCCCGGCGGGTGTCGGGGCCATCTCGTATCTTGCGGCCGCTGCGACCGCTGCGATGACAAGCGCGCTCATCACGATCAGCGCCGCAGCCAGCCCATCGGCGCGCAGCACGATCCCGATGGGGGGCTGCCAGCCGCCAAGGACCAGCACAACCGGGCCACCATGCCACACCACCCCGCCCAACCAAAGCGCGGCGATGAGTGTGGTCACGACGCCTCCCAGCGCGACCGTGACGCGCATTGAGGCGGGGACGGCAATCGCGCTCAGGGCGGTCAGCAGCGGCAGGCTCAGAACGACGACAAGCGGGGTCACGGAGCGCGACCTTCCGCGTCTTCATCCTCGGGGAGGCTGGCGCGCCCGGACCCTTGCGCGAGGGCGACCACCAGCCCGACGGCAAGCGCGCTGGCCGACAGGGCGACAACGATCCCGGTGATGATCAGCGCCTGCGGTATAGGGTCCAGGATTTCGCCGCGCGCGCCCGTGGCACCAAAAAACAAAAACAGGCCAGAGCCGATCAGATTGAAGGCGATGATCCGGCGAAGCAGATGCAGACGTGCCAGCAATCCGTAGACGCCAAGCCCGATCAGCGCCGCGCCTGTCAGGGCAAAAATCGTCAGGCTCATGCTTGCTGCCCCCCCTCATCCGGCGGGCCGAGGACCAGCAGGGCCAGTGTCACAGCGATGGAAACGGTCAGCGCAGCCTCGATTGTCAGGATCGCGGGCTTTGCCAGCGCCTCGGGCAAGGTCAGGAACCCTGCGCCCAGCGCGGCCCCTGCCAGCCCGCTGCCCAGAAACACCACTGGCCCCAGCACCAGCGCCGCGCGCCAGGCGCCCTGCGCCACGCGCGGCGGGCGCATGATCCCGGCCATCATCGCGACAAGCCCGACGGCGGCCAGAACCGTGCCGCCCTGAAACGCACCGCCGGTGGACTCTGCACCCGCCCAGACCAGATAGACCCCGAAGATCAGGCCAACAGGGGGCAGGATGCGCCCGAAACTGGCCAGCACTCCGCTTGGGCGCGCATGGTATCGCAGGCCCAGCGGCGCGTCCCAGTCCGCATCGCGCGCCATCATCCACACCCCGATCAGCGCGGCCAGCAAGACGATGCTTTCCACAAGCGTGTCCCAGGCGCGGAAATTCAGCAAGACCGCGGTGACGGGGTTGCCGACACCCGCTTGCGGCAGCGCGTAGGTCAGATCTGGCGCGCGGGGTACGGGCAGGGCAAACCATGCCCAACCGAAGCTCAGGGCAACGCCACCGCCGGCAATCGCGGCCGGCAGGTTGAAGCGGGACAGGGACTCGGCCGCGGCACGCAGACGGCGCAGGCGTCCATGTGCGGCCAGAAGCAGGACGCCCGTCAAACCCGAACCGATAGCTGCCTCGGCCAAGGCCACGTCATAGGCCCCCAGTCGCGCCCATCCGATAGCCACAAGCAGCCCATAGGTGATGAAGAAGATGGCAGCCCGAAAGACGCCGCGCCCCGCCATGCTCGCCAGCCCGACACCAAGGATCAGCGCACAGAGTGCAAGGTCCAGCGCTGCGCTCATTTCTGCTCCGGTGTGGACAGGGCTGCGCGGGCGACAAGCTGCGCCACAGTGCCCGCGGCCAGCAGGGCCAGTACCCAAATCAGTGTCAGCATCGCCAGTTGCGCCCAGGTTTCGGTCTGAAAGGCTACCCCGCCCGCGATCAACCCGAGGCCAAGATTGTCGGCCTTTGTCAGCGCATGCAACCGGCTGAACGTGTCGGGGAAGCGGATCAGTCCGACCGTTCCCGCGATAAAGAACACAAGGCCCGAGGCTGTCAGTATGTAGGTCGCCAGATCAGCCATCCTGCGGCACTTTCTGGCTATTGGTGCGCCAGTCCTCGGGCGGGTCGGTTTCTTCCGGGTCACCCGCCCCGTCAGGGCTTTCGGCCTTCACAAACCCTACGGCGGCCAGCGCGGCCAGAAGCGCCAGTGCCAGTGCCACAACCAGAAGCGTCCAGTCCTGCAAGGCGGCCAGCACGACAAGGACCGCGACCCCGCCCGTTCCGACAAGCTGGGCCGCCATCATCCGGTCAGCAGGCGACGGACCGCGCCAGACGCGCCACAGGGCCCCGCCAAGGCTGGCAAGCAGCACGATGGCCACGATGTGCAGCCAGACCGTCACGCGCCACCTTTCTGCGGTTTTCCAATTATGGCGGCGATTTCAGCTATCTCACGCGGGATGGCGCAGTCGAAACCGGCGTCCGTATCTAGCAGATGCACCAGCAGTTTCCCCTCTGCGCT
>SLQN01000281.1 GCA_007131465.1 Paracoccaceae bacterium | reverse complement strand
TTGACCCGATGACCGGAAGCTGGTCACTGATCGTGGCGATGGACACCGAGATGGAGATCGCAGACGGCGCGCCCGTGATCGTGGACATCAACCCGGCGGCCGATGCCCTGCGCTTCATGTCGGGGACAGTGAACCACCGCATAAACCTGTCCAGTGGCGCGGTCATGGTGGATGGCGAGTTGACCTTCACCGACGGGACCGAGGGCACGCCCATGGTCGGCGGCACGGCCTACAGCAATTCCTTCGGTCGCCCGGAATCGACCGCGATGTATAACATAGATACCGACCGCGCCGCCCTGCTGCGCCAGACCGCACCGAATGATGGCGACAACACTGTGATCGGGATGCTGGACGTGACGTTCGAGGGGCCAGTGGGCTTTGACATCGTGACCGATGCCGAGGGCGAGAACACAGCCTGGCTGGCGGCGAATGGCATGGTGCACACGATCTCGCTTGAGGATGGCAGCAGCATCGAATCCTGGAGCATCGACGGGCTGGACGTGACCCTTCGAGACCTGACCGTGATGGCGGCGGCAGACTGAGCGTCAGCAGACTGGCAACAGTCTGCGGCAAAGCTGTGATGCCAATGCGTGTCACAGACAAACACGGTCCCGGCCCTGAACCGGGGCCGCGTACGCTTGAAGGCAGAATCAGACCCGGCCCGAAGCGATCAGCCGGGCCAGAAAGGCCTGGGTGGCCGGGTGCTCCGGGGTGGTGAACAGGCGCGCGGGGCTGTCCTCCTCGACGATGCGGCCTTGGGACAGGAAGCAGACGCGATCCGCGACATCGCGCGCAAACCCCATTTCATGTGTCACGATCACCATGGTCAGCCCGCGCGCCTTCAGGTCGTGGATGATGCGCAGCACCTCGCCCACCAGTTCGGGGTCAAGCGCGGCCGTCACTTCATCAAGAAGCAGCACATCCGGGTCTGTCATCAATGCGCGGGCAATCGCCACGCGCTGCTGTTGCCCGCCCGACAGTTGCTCCGGGTAGGAGGCCGCAAAACTGTCCATCGCGAAAAGCGCCAGCACTTCGCGCGCGCGCGCATCGGCCTGCGCGCGCGAGATTCGCTGCACCTTGCGGGGTGCGAGCGTCAGGTTGTCCAGCACAGTCAGATGCGGAAACAGGTTGTAGGACTGGAACACGATGCCCACGCGCTGCTGCAACCCGGTGCGCCCGAACTGCGGGTCAGTGATGGACAGGCCGCCAAGGCTGATAAGCCCGTGATCGGCCTCGACCAATCGGTTGATACAGCGCAGAAGCGTCGATTTCCCCGACCCCGACGCCCCGATCAGGCACACGACCTCATGCGCGGCCACGTCCAGATCGACCCGGTCCAGCACCAGCCGCGTGCCGAAATACTTGGTCAGGCCCCGGATCGCGACCGCACTCATCTATTCGGACACCTGCAAGCGCCGCGCCCGGTCGCGCCGGTTCACCCAGTCAGCCAGCCGCGCCATCGGGATCGTGGCCAGCAGGAACAGCAACGCCGCCACGATAAGCGAGGAATAATTAAAGGTGGTCGCAGTGTAGATCTGCGCCTCGCGCACTGCGTCGCGCACCCCGATCACGGACAGAAGCGCCACATCCTTCTGCAGTGCCACGACAATGTTCATCAGCGCAGGCAGCACATTGCGCAGCGCCTGCGGCAGGATGGCATAGATCAGCGTGTCCCATTCGCTCAACCCCAGCGACCGGGCGGCAGCGCGCTGGCCCTCATGCACGGCATCGATCCCGGAACGGTAGATTTCCGCCACATAGGCCGAATAGCACAGCACCATCGCCACACCGCCCCAGAACAGCCCCGAATTGGGCAGACCGGGAATGTTCAGCGCCGGGATGCCAAAGCCGAACAGGATCACCAGCAAAAGCGCGGGCAGGCCCCGGAACACATCGATATAGACCACAACGATCAGGCGAAGCGGCGCAAAGACCGGCCCCCGCAAAGACCGCACAACGGCCAGCACCAGCGCCCAGACCCCGATACAGACCAGCGCGATCAGCCAGACCTGCAGGTTGGTCAGAAAGCCTTGCGCCACGCGCGGGGCGGCGGCGATCATATGGTCGATGTTGAAGAACTGCGCCTTGATGCGGGGCCATTGCTCGGCGCTGGTGATAAGCCAGTAGAGCCCCCCGAACACCACGATGATCGAGGCGGACGATACAAGCCCTGGCGCAAGCGCCGCGCGCCAGTCGAAATGGCGCTTGCGCGGGGGCGGGGGCGGGCCGTCCGGCGCGGGACGCACACCTGTCCGGCCGGGGCGCTGGGTGGCCCCGAACCGGGGATCGGGCGCAGCCATCCGCGCGCGTTACTCGGTAATGACGGGCAGGTCGGGGTCGGCCACCAGCCATGTGCTGACCAGATCGTCCACCACGCCGCGTTCGATCAGGGCTGACAGCGCTTCGTCCACCCACTCGACCAACGGGTTGTCCTTCTGGAACAGCAATCCGTGGCCCAGATCATTCTCATCCGCAGGTAGAATGGCCACGATATCGGCTTCAGAAATCTGCACCGCCGTCGCGAACAATGCGGTCGGCAGGGCCGCCAGCGTCGCGTCGATCTGGCCTGCCAGCATCGCCTGGAAAACGCCGATCTGGTCATCATAGACCGCCGCATCCTGCACGCCGATGATGTTTTCCAGATACATCAGGTCCGTCGTCCCGATCACGGCGCCCCAGCGCGCGCCAGTCAACTCGGCAAAGCTGCTGGCCCCTTCCACAGCCGAACCCGGAAGCGCGATCACGGCCTTGTCGGGCTGGAAATAGACCTGGCTGAAGGTGACAACTTCCTTGCGCGGTTCGGTGACGGACACCTGATTGATGGCGAAGTCGAAATTCTTGGCCCCCGGCGCGATGGTCTGCTCGAACGTGTTGCTGACCCAGACGACCTGTTCGGGGCTGAACCCCATTTCGGCGGCCAGCGCATAGATCAGCGCGTTCTCGAACCCTTCGCCGCTGGCGGGGTCATTGTTCAGCATCCAGGGCGGATAGACAGGATCCCCTGTCCCCACGGTCAGTTGACCTTCGTTCAGCAGGCGCGGGTCGGAAGGCGTGCGGTCGGCGGCCCATGCAGGGGCGGCAAGGCCAAGTGTCAAAGCAAAGGCAAGGATCGGGCGCAGGATCATGGGAAACTCCTGAGAAAAGCGGATTTGGTAAACATACCCATCGGGCCTATCCGGTCAATCGCTATCGGCGCAGGCTGCGCGCCGCAGACCCGTTTCGCGGCAGCGCTGAAAAAACGGGCAAGCGTGACCGCCCTCGCGCGCTCTCAATCCGCCTTGCGCCCTTCCAGATGCTTGCGCAGCTTCGAGGGCGGGGCCTTCTTGCGGCCCTTGTAGGGGTTCTTGTCGGATTGCGAGCGCAGGAACATCCGGATCGGCGTGCCCGGCATGTCGAAACTCTCGCGCAGTCCGTTCACAAGATAGCGCGAATAGGACGCGGGCAGGTCTTCGGGGTTGGAACACATCACCACGAACCCCGGTGGCCGCGTCTTGGCCTGGGTCATGTAGCGCAGCTTGATGCGCTTGCCGCCTGGCGCGGGGGGCGGATGCGCTTCGACCATCGCGCCCAGCCACTGGTTCAGTCGCGCCGTCGGGACGCGTCGGTTCCAGACCTCATGCGCCTTCAGGACAGCGCCGTGCAGCCGGTCCAGCCCCTTGCCGGTCTTGGCGGATACCGTGACCAGCGGCGCGCCTTTCAGTTGCGGCAGCAGCTTCTCGAACCCCGCACGGAGCGCCTTGAGTTTGTCCTGCTTGTCCTCTTCCAGGTCCCATTTGTTCACGGCAATGACGACGGCGCGGCCCTCGGTCTCGGCGAAATCGGCGATGCGCAGGTCCTGATTCTCGAACGGGATGGCCGCATCCAGCAGCACGACCACCACTTCGGCAAAGCGCACCGCGCGCAGCCCGTCCGCGACCGACAGCTTTTCGACCTTGTCAACCACACGCGCCTTCTTGCGCATGCCCGCCGTGTCGAAGATCCGGGTCGGCGTGCCCAGCCAGTTCAGTGTCAGCGAAATCGAATCGCGGGTGATCCCGGC
>SLQN01000374.1 GCA_007131465.1 Paracoccaceae bacterium | reverse complement strand
CAATCCGGCTGCCCATATCCACCAGTTCGCGCACGGCACAGGCATAGGCGCGCGCAGGCTGGTCCTGCACCGCCGGATCAAGCGCACTGCGGTGCAGTTCAGCCGCATCGGGATTCGGGGCGTCCTGAACCAGCAGGGATGTCATGCGCGTGATCGGTCCCACCAGGGGCAGGCACACTACCAAAAGGACGGCATTGAACAGCAGGTGCAGATGCAGCGCCTGCGCACCTGCCTCGGCCCCCAGCAGGTAAAACGGTATCTGCCCCCCGACAATGGCCCAAAGGACCAAACCCGCGCCCCCGCCTCGCAACACCAGATTGGCCCAGATCACCCTGCGCACAGCTGCATCCGATTTCAGCGTCAGCAAGAACGCAATCATGGCCCCGCCCAGATTGGCCCCCAGAACCATCGCGAAGGCAGCAATGGGCGGCAGCGCCCCTTGGGCGGCGAGCGTCGCGAATAACAGCACGGCCGCAACGCTGGAATGCACAAGCCACGCAAAAGCCGCCGCCAGCAGAAAGGCGCTGACGGGATCACTGGCCAGATACAGCATCACACCGCGTGCACCTGTGCTGTCGACCAGAGGGAGGCTGGCTGCGCGGATCAGGTCCAGCGACAAGAACACCAGCGCCAGCCCGATCATGATGCGCCCGATCTGGCGCAGGCGTCTGCGCGAGCTGCGCAGGAATATCAACACCCCGCCCAGCAACAACACAGGCGTCACGCCCACCAGCCGCGAATTCAGGATCAGCGCCACCACCGCCGACCCAAGATCGGCCCCAAGCACAATGGCCATCCCTGCCATGCTGCCAATCGCACCTGCGGACATGAAACCTGCCATCAGCATGGCCACCGCCGTGGAGCTTTGCAGCAGCACCGCCGCTCCCGCCCCGCTGAACGCTGCGGCAAAACGGTTTGACGTGGACCTGCGCAACCACAGGCGCAACTGCCCGCCAAAGGCACGTTCAAACCCTGTGCGCACCAGTCGCACCGCCCAGATCAGCAGCGCCGCCGCGCCGGCCATATTCAGAATGAAAAGAATGGGCGAGGTTTCCATGATGTCCCGCTGGATAAAGAAGTCCCTACCTCGATGGGCAAGGCGCTAGAAGTCAATGGGGCCGTCCCCCATGAACAGCGGCTGCGCCGTCCAGCTTTCATCCGGTCCGGTGTCCAGAAGGGCGTAGCCCGTGGGGCCGGTCAGGAACCCCACGCGCGCATTCGCGCGTCTGTCAAGTGCGAATGCACTGCAAAAGGACGGTGCGGTCACAACGCGATGCGGGCCAATCCGGCCCAGATAAACCCCATGCACATGCCCCGCCACAAACAGGACCGACCCGCAATTCGCCGGGATGGCGGCTGCGAGATCTTCGGGGTTTTCCAGCCCGATATTATCCATGAATCGTATGCCCGTCCGCAGGGGCGGGTGGTGAAGGGCCACAACCGCCGCGCGCGCGCCTGCACCATTCAGCGCAAGGTTCAGGAATTCCAGACTGTCCGGCTGCAACCGTCCTGCACCTTGCCCTTCGACCAGCGTATCAAGACCGATCAGGCGGGTATCAGGCAGGTCCACAACCCAGTCGAGCATCCCTGCAGCGGGCATCCACGCCTGCCCCCCGAAGACCGCGCGAAATGCGCCACGGCTGTCATGGTTGCCCGGCACGGCATAGACAGGCAGACCAAGCCGCGCCAGTTCCCGTAACGCCAGATCATAGCTCGCCGCGCTGCCATCCTCGCTGATGTCACCCGTTACCAGAACCCCGTCCAGCGGGCCGATGGCGGGCATCTGCGCAAGGATGCGCTCCACGCCTGCGCGCAGAATCGCCCCGGTATCGAGCACGCCGGAACACAGGGTACCAGGCGCCACGACATGCAAATCGGTCAGTTGCAGAAAACGCGCCATGTCCTACTTGATCCCCGCGCGCAGGAAGGCCTGCACGAACTGGCGCTGGAACAGCAAGAACGCGATCAGCAATGGCGCGATCGACATGATGGTCGCGGCTGAGATGACCGAAATATTCACCCCGCTTTCGGGCGCACCAAACAGGGAAAGCCCGACCGTCAGCGGCCGTGTGGTTTCGGAATTGGTGACGATCAGCGGCCACAGGAAATTGTTCCAATGCGTCGACACCGACACCAGCGCATAGGCCAGATAAGTGGGTTTGGCCGACGGGACATAGACGCGCCACAACACGCCGAACCAGCTGCATCCTTCAATGCGCGCGGCCTCGTCCAGTTCCTTGGGCACGCTTTTGAACGCCTGCCGCATCAGGAAAATGCCGAAAGCACTGGCCCAATAGGGCGTGCCGATCCCGAAGACAGTATCGAACATGCCCAGCCGCGTTACCATGGCGTAATTCTCCACGATCAACACCTCTGGCAGGATGAAAAGCTGCAACAGCACAATGATGAACAGCACATCACGCCCCGGAAACTGAAACTGTGCAAAGGCATAGCCTGCCAGCGTGGTCACCACCAACTGCCCCGCCAGAACCACGCTGACCAGCAAGAATGTATTCAGGAAATAGCGCATCCACGGTGCCCCGTCCCAGGCCGTGCGGAAATTATCCAGCGTCCACGCACCTGAAAGGTTGAAATTCACCGCATCCGATGTGGAATGAAAAGCAGCCCACACGGCAAACAGCAGCGGCGCAATCCACACGATGGCAAGGGTCCACGCCCCGAATGTGTCCAATGCCAGTGTCAGGCGTGGCCGGAAGCTGCGCTTGGGGGCCGTGACATATAGCGGGGCCTGGCCGGATTTGAGTGCATCGCTCATTGGTAATGTGTCCTGCGGTCCAGAATGATGAACTTGATCGCGGCGGTAATTCCCAGCACCAGCAGCACCATCACGGTCAGCGCCGCCCCCTGCGGCCGGTCAAAGTAGGAAAACGCCAGTTCCCAGATGTAATACAGCACCAGTTTCGACGCATCCGACGGCCCGCCTTTGGTCAATATGAACAGGTGGTCAATCAGTTTCACGGAATTGATCAGAGCATTGACAGCGACAAAAATGGTTGTCGGCATCAAGAGCGGCAGCACGATCCGGCGGGTATAGGTCCAGCGGCTGGTCCCTTCTATATCGGCGGCTTCCTTCAGATCCGGCGGAATGGTTTGCAGCGCCGCCAGATAGAAGATCATGAAAAACCCGGCCTCTTTCCAGATGGTCACGATGATCACTGCCCAAAGCGCAGTTTCCGGGCGCCCGAGCCAGTTGACCGACCCGAACCCGAACAGCGCGCCGATCTGGTCCAGCACCCCAAGGCCGGGTGTATAGAAAAACAGCCAGATATTTGCCGCCGCAATCATCGGCAGGATTGTCGGCGTGAAGAATGCTGTGCGCACGAAGCCGCGCGCGGGGATCTTGGAATTTGCCCATAGCGCCATTGCCAGCGCAATAATGATCGACACTGGGATCGTCACGCCTGCATAGATCAGATTGTTGACAACAACCTTGGAAAATGTCGGATCGGCAAACAGCAGGTCATAATTGCCCGTGCCCACAAATTCGGACGGATTGCGCCGTGTTCCCCGTGAAAACAGGCTTGACCAGAAGGTCATCGCCGACGGGATGAACGCAAACAAAGACAGCAGGATCAGCGCAGGCGACAGCAGCATCCAGCCATACATGATGCGGCGGCGGCGCTCGTATCTTGCAAGATCATTCATACTGTCACTCCAGACGAAAAACCGCGCCCGCAGGGCACTGGCCGGAAGAGCGACAGGGGGCGCATTGCGCGCCCCCTGTCAGGGGAGGTATCAGCGATAGGGGGTCAGAAGCCGGTCGGCGATGGCTTGCGCCTGTGCCAGCGCATCTGCGGGCGATGCAGCCCCCGTCAAGGCGGACTGGATTGCAGTGTTCAGCGCATCGCGCACCCGCGCCCCTTCATAGGTGGACAATTCCGCGACCGAATATTCCAGTTGATCGCGCGCAACGATCGCGGGCGGGAAATCTTCGGCATAGGCACGCAGGGCCTCGGTTTCATAGGCCGCAGGGCTGACACCCACATAGCCTGTGGCAATCGACCATTGCGCGGCGCGTT
>SLQN01000542.1 GCA_007131465.1 Paracoccaceae bacterium | reverse complement strand
GCCCGCCCTATACGCCGGTCGCCATCGGGGCCTTCGCCGGGCGCGCGCGCGGGCCGGAATTTCGCCCCATCCGGCGCACACCGACGCATGACTGGGCCAGGGAACAGGGCGCGGTCTTTGTGGAGGCCGGGCAATGGCTGCGCGCGCAATACTTCCCCCGCGCGGGCGAGGCTCACTGGCGCGAAACCGTGGACCGCGAGGTGCGCGCTGTGCGGTCCGCCGTGGGGCTGTGCGATGTGACCACGCTGGGCAAGATCGACGTGCAGGGCCGGGACGCGGCCGCCTTCCTCAACCGCATCTATTGCAACGGCATGGCGAAACTTGCCGTGGGCAAGGTGCGCTATGGGCTGATGCTGCGCGAGGACGGGATCGTCATGGATGACGGCACCGCCGCGCGCATGGCCGAGGATCATTTCATCGTCACCACCACAACCGCCAATGCAGGCGCGGTCTATCGCCATATGGAATTTGCCCGCCAATGCCTGTGGCCGGGGCTGGATGTGCAGATCATCTCGACCACCGAAGCCTGGGCGCAGATCGCCGTTGCCGGACCCCGCGCGCGCGACCTTCTGACGCGCATTGTCGATGCCGGGCATGACCTGTCGAATGACGCCTTCCCCTTCATGGCCTGCGCCCCCATCACCGTCTGCGGCGGCCTGCGCGCGCGCCTGTTCCGGATTTCGTTCTCGGGCGAGATGGCCTATGAAATCGCCGTCCCTGCCCCCTATGGCGATGCGCTGATGCGCGAGATGATGGCGCAGGGCGCGGATCTGGGCGTCACCCCCTATGGCACCGAAGCGCTGGGGGTGCTGCGCATCGAGAAGGGGCATGCGGCGGGCAATGAACTCAATGGCCGCACCACGGCGGCCATGCTGGGGCTGGGGCGGATGGTGTCGGCGGCCAAGGACAGTATCGGCGCGGTCCTGTCGCGGCGCGAGGGGCTGGTGGCAGATGACCACAGGCTTGTCGGGCTGGTTCCGCTGGACGGGGTGACGGCCCTGCCCGCCGGGGCGCATATCATCGCGCAAGGGGCGGCACAGGTTGCTGCAAACGCGCAGGGCTGGACCAGTTCCGCCGCTTTCTCGCCCAGCTTGAACAGCCCGATCGCGCTTGGGTTCCTGGCGCGCGGGGCGGATCGGATGGACGAGACGTTGCGCGTCATCAGCCCGCTTGACGGGCTGGATGTTCCGGTGCGCGTCGTCTCGCCCCATTTCGTGGACCCGGATGGAGGGCGGATGCGTGGCTGATCATCGTCTAAAACCGCGCTGCGCCACAGGTGGAACGGCCCCACGCAAGGCTGTGCATGATCGCGTGACCCTTGCGGAACTGCCGGGCATCGCGCTGGCCTCGGTCGCGCAGCGGGCAGGCGGCGCGGCGGCCCTTGCCGAATGCGCACAGGCGTTGACCGGCGCCGCCCTGCCGGAGGCGCGCCGCAAGACCGGGGCGCGCGATGCGCTGGAACTGATCTGGACCGCGCCGGGGCAGTGGTTCGCGCTTGCGCCCCTTGCGGATCACCCCGATCTGGCCGCCGACCTCTCGGCCCGCGTGAAAGGCGCAGCCTCGGTCACCGACCAGTCCGGCGGCTGGGTCTGCATCACGCTGTCGGGCGCAGGTTGCACGGCGCTTCTGGAACGGCTCTGCCCGCTGGACCTTGGGCAGATGCAGGCCGGGATGGCCGACCGCACCGGGATCGCGCATATGAATTGCCTCGTCCTGTGCGATGCCCCCGGCACGGACTACCGCATCCTCGGCGCGCGGTCCTCGGCCTGCGCGCTCTGGGACGCGCTGGACACTGTAGCTTCGGGGCTCGATGGCGCGACTGGCGGATAGATCACACGCGCCGCCGTCTGATCCACAGCTCCAACACCGCCAGATAGGGCAGGTAGAAGGCGAAATACTGAACCTGATCAAACGGGCCATCCAGCGCCTTGGTGCTGCCCAGCCCGTCGGTCGCCAGATACCACAGCGCATAATGCAGCCGGTAGATCAGCGAACCCATCACCAGCACGAAAAGCCGCAGCGCCCAGTCGGAATGGCGCGCAAAATCGCCCGCGCGCGCAAACCGCAGCGCCTGCACCGCCGCCCCCAGCATCAGCACGCCATAAAGCCCAAAGCCCAGGTCCATGAGCGGCCCCGCAACTGTGCCCCGCAGGCCGATATAGGCCAGCCCGCCCAGCGCCACGAGGAGGGCCCCGCCGACAACCACGCGCCCTGTGATCCGGTGCACGCGCGGATAGCGCGCCCGCACCCGCCCGACCAGTTGCAGCGGCGCAAGCACCATGATGACAGCGCCCACCGCCATATGTCCGAAAATGGCAAGGTTCACGCCCCAACCGCCCGGCGTGTAGATATGCGTCTCCAGCGTCAGGTCATCGCCCAGCCCGCGCAGGCCAAAGCGCAGCGAATACTCGGCAAAGGCCAGCACAAGCACAGCACCCAGCGCTGCGGCCAGATATTTCGCCAGTCCCACAGGACGCCAGACCTGAAACCCCACGCGCGCCTCCGTCACCCTTCGCGGGGGCAAGGTAGCAGCCCCACAGCCAATGGCAACGCGGCCCAGCCGCTGCACCCCGCCCGGCATGCCTGCCAAGCTTGCCACCCTTGGCTGGCATCGCATATAGGGTCAGAACCGCAAACAAGCCCGGCCCCACTTGGGGACGGCTGACAGACAAGAGGCCCCCACCACCTTGGCAAAGCTGGAACTGAAAGGCGTGCGCAAGTCGTTTGACGCAACCGAAGTCCTGCCCGCGCTGGACCTGTGCGTGCAGGACCGCGAATTCGTGGTGCTGGTCGGCCCTTCGGGATGCGGCAAATCCACCCTGCTGCGGATCGTGGCCGGGCTGGAAGCGGCCAGCGCCGGCGATATCCTGTTTGACGACATCTCGGTGGCCGACTTGTCGCCCGGCCAGCGCAATGTGGCGATGGTGTTCCAGAATTATGCGCTTTACCCGCATCTGAGCGTTGCCACCAATATCGGCTTCGGGTTGCGGCGCGCAAGGATGTCGCGGGCGCAAAAGGCCGCCGCCGTTCGGGAAATCGCCGCATTGCTGGAAATCACCCCGCTTCTGAACCGCCGCCCCGCCGCCCTCTCGGGCGGCCAGCGTCAGCGCGTTGCGATGGGCCGCGCGATCATCCGCAACCCGGCGGTGTTTCTGTTCGACGAACCGCTGTCGAACCTCGATGCGCGGTTGCGCATGCAGATGCGCACGGAAATCCGCGCCCTGCACCGCAAGCTGCCCACCACCACGCTTTACGTCACCCATGACCAGATCGAGGCGATGACGATGGCCGACCGTGTCGTCGTCATGAATGCAGGCCGGATCGAACAGATCGGCACCCCGTCCGAGGTCTATGACCGCCCGCGCACCCTGTTCGTGGCGGGGTTCATGGGCATGCCCGCCATGAACCTGATCCCGGCGCGGCTGGTGCAGGACGGGGGCCCTCTGATGCTGGCCGTGGGCGCGACCCGCCAGCCTGTGCCGCAGCACTGGCAGGCCGCTTTCACCGGGCAGGTGCCGCGCGATGTGACACTCGGCCTGCGCCCCGAACACCTTGGGCTGCGCACGGATGGGGCGGGCCTGCCTGCGCTGGTGGAGCAACTGGAACCGACAGGCAGCGAAACCCTGATCTATCTGCAACAGGACGCCCTGCGCCTGTGCGCGCGCACCACGCCCGATACCGTCCTGCGCACTGGCGCGCAGGTGCAACTGGACCTGCCCCTTGATCGCGCTATAGTTTTTGATCCGAAGACCGAACTTGCCCTGATCCACCCATTGCCCGTGGCCCCCGGAGACCCGTGATGACCCTTGCCCGCACAGCCCTGACCTTCGCCCTACTGTCCACCGCCGCCCCTGTCCTTGCGCAGGACATGGTCACGCGCAACCGCGTCGGCCCGGCAGATGCCGAGAATGTCCTGACCTTCCGTCTGACGGCCTTCGATCTTTACAGCGCGGACCCGGCCACGGCCGAAGTCTTCGGCGGCCTGTTCACCGATTTCATCCTTGCCAATCCCGGCTGGCGGATCGAGACGCAGTTGCAGACCGGAG
>SLQN01000378.1 GCA_007131465.1 Paracoccaceae bacterium | reverse complement strand
TTCGCTGAGAACTGAGCCATGTGACCCTATCCCCTAAGCGAAAAGCAGCGGGGGCAACGGAGAAATCCAGACAGGACTTTTGGAACCGGTGCTGGTGATGCACACGTTCTGGCAATGATGGGATCTGCGCTCGATCTTGTGCCGGATGCGGCGTCGGAAAGAACCAGCCCGCACGCAAGGAGTTGCAGATCGCTTGCATGGCACTGATCAAGGAACGCACGCGACTCTAGAAGCTGCCGAAAAGCGTGCCCAGCGTGATCAGCACCACCAGTGCGATGATCGGGATGACCACCGCGACTACGGCGATATCCTTGTAGGCCTCTTTATGCGTCAACCCGCAGATGGCCAGCAGCGTGATCACCGCGCCGTTATGCGGCAGCGCATCCAGCCCGCCTGTGGCCACGGCCGTTACCCTGTGCAGAAGGTCCGGCGCAATACCCGCCGCCTGTCCCATCTCCAGATAGGTCTCGCCCAGTGTCGAGAGCGCAATCGACATGCCGCCCGAGGCCGAGCCGGTCATGCCCGCCAGAAGGCTTGTCCCGATGGCGAGCGAGATCAGCGGGTTGTCGCCGCCGACTGTGACCACCCAGTCGCGGATCAGCGCGAAACCCGAAAGCGAGGCGATGACCGCGCCGAACCCCACCAGCGAGGCGGTGTTGAAGATGGGTTTGAGCGAATCCTGCGCGCCGTCCTCCAGCGTTTCGGCCAGCCGGTCGGCCAGCCGCCGCCAGTTCAGCGCCACCAGTGCCAGCGAAGCAAAGGTCAGCGCCGCGATGATCGACCAGACCCCGCGCAGCGTGCCGATATCGGTCTCGCCGAATTCCGGTTGCGCCAGATAGCCGGTATCCAGCATCGGGATCACGCCGAAGGTAAAGCCAAGATTCAGCCCCAGCACCAGCACCAGCGGCAGGGCCGCAACGGACAGCGAGGGCGCGTCACCCCCGTCCTTGACCGTTGCCGTTTCCGCCGCGGCCCCGTATCCCGGACCCAGGCTTTGCGCGCGCCGTTCCAGCCAGACCCAGCCCAGCCCCAGCATCAGCGCGCCACTCAGCACCCCCAGCCCGGGTGCGGCGAACGGGTCCGTGCCGAAATAGGGCATCGGGATGGCATTCTGGATCGCCGGTGTGCCGGGCAGCGCCGTCATGGTGAAGGTGAACGCCCCCAGCGCGATGGTCGCCGGGATCAGCACCTTGGGCAGCTCCGCCTTCCAGAACAGCGCCGCCGCGATGGGCCAGACCGCGAAGGCCACGACAAACAGCGACACGCCGCCATAGGTCATGACCGCGCAGGACAGGATCACGGCAAGGATGGCGCGCGAGGACCCGAGCCGGTGGATGATGCCATCGGCCAGCACGCGGGCCGAGCCGGAGGCGTCCATCAGCTTGCCAAAGACCGCGCCCAGCAGGAACAGCGGGAAATACTGGATGATGAACCCGCCTGTCGCTGTCATGAAGATCTGCGTATAACTGGCCAGAAGCGGGCCGCCTTCTGCCGCCAAGACCGCCAGAACCGCCAGCGCGGGCGTCAGCAGCAGAAGGCTCAGGCCCCGATAGGCGAGAAAGATCAGCACCGTGAGCGCGGTGATAATGACGGCGATTCCCAGCATGGCGGTTCCTTTCGCTGCACCGCAGCAATGCTAGCGCAGAATGGCTTGCGCCTCAATCCCGGCTGGCAGGGCCTTGCGCCTTGGGTCATCTTGGCGCAGATGTGGGGCATTCGGGGAGAGAGGGCGCGCGATGATCGCTGTTCAGGGCCATGAAGGGCAGACTGTCGCCGTGCTGGGTTTGGGCCGGTCGGGGCTGGCCACCTGTGCGGCGCTTGCCGCCGGGGGTGCGCGTGTGCTGGCCTGGGATGACAGCCTCGAGGCCCGCGCCCGTGCCGAGGCCGCCGGGCTGGACCTGCATGACCTTGGCCGCGTGGACTGGTCGCAGGTGGCCGTCCTGATCGCCAGCCCCGGCATTCCGCATCTTTACCCCGCGCCCAACCGCATCATCGCCAGTGCAATGGCCGCAGGTGTGCCGGTGGACAATGATATCGGCCTGTTTTTCCGCAGCTTTGCCACGCCCGAGACGATGGAATATGAACAGCCCCCCAAGGTTGTCGCGGTCACGGGCTCGAACGGGAAATCCACAACCACGGCGCTGATCCACCATGTCCTGCGAGAGTCCGGGCGGCCCGCGCAGATGGCAGGCAATATCGGGCGCGGGGTGCTGTCCATCGATCCAGCCCAAGATGGTGAAGTCGTCGTGCTGGAACTCTCCAGCTACCAGATCGAGCTTGCCCGCGCGCTGACCCCCGACATTGCCGTGTTCACCAACCTGTCGCCCGACCATCTGGACCGGCATGGCGGCATGGGCGGTTATTTCGCCGCCAAGCGGCGACTGTTCGCCGAAGGCGGGCCTGACCGCGCCGTGATCGGGGTGGACCAGATCGAGGGGCGCTATCTTGCCGGGCAACTGGCGTTGGCGGCAGAGGATGCGCGCGTGATCCGCATCTCCTCGGGGACAAAGCTGACAGGGCCGGGCTGGAATGTCTTTGCGCGCAAGGGGTTCTTGTCGGAATACCGGCGCGGCAAGCAGATGGCATCCATCGACCTGCGCGCCATGCCCGGCCTGCCGGGCGCGCATAACCACCAGAATGCCTGCGCCGCCTATGCCGTCGCGCGCAGCCTTGGCCTTGCCCCGCGCGTGATCGAGGATGCCTTTGTCACATTCACGGGCCTGCCCCATCGCAGCCAGCTGGTGGCCGAGGCGGGCGGCGTGAAATACATCAACGATTCCAAGGCCACCAATGTCGAAAGCGCGGCGCAGGCGTTGCAGGCGTTCGAGAATATTCATTGGATTGCTGGGGGGCTGGGCAAGGAGGGCGGCATCGCTGCGCTGGCCCCGCATCTGGGCTGCGTGAGCAAGGCCTATCTGATCGGCCATTCGGCGCGCGATTTCGCGCTGCAACTGGGCGAGACGCCGCATGAGATCTGCGAGACCATGGCCCGCGCGGTCGCAGTCGCGATGGCCGAGGCCCGCGCGGGCGATGTCGTGCTGCTGGCCCCGGCGGCGGCCAGTTTCGACCAGTATCCCGATTTCGAGGCGCGCGGCGATGATTTCATCGCAGCCGTGCGCGCTGGGCTGGGCATGGGCGCTGGCGATGCATGAGGACACCCCACGCGGCTTTGCCTTTGCCGGCGCGGCTTTCCTCATCTGGGGCGGATTGCCATTCTACTTCAAGGCACTGGCGCATATTCCGACGATCGAGGTGATCGCGCATCGCATCGTCTGGGCCGTGCCGGTTGCGCTGGCGCTGCTGGTCTGGCTGGGCCGCACGGCCGATCTGCGCGCGGCCTTTCGCACGCCGCGCATGCTGGGCATGGCCTGCGTCACGGCGGCGCTGATTTCCGTCAACTGGGGGGCCTATGTCTGGCTGATCCAGTCGGGCAGCGCGATGGAGGCGGCGCTGGGCTATTACATCAACCCGATCTTTGCCGTGCTTCTGGGCGCGACCCTGCTGGGCGAACGCCCCTCGCTGCGGCAATGGGGGGCGGTGGCGCTGGCGGCAGCGGCGGTGGTGGTGCTGACGCTGGAAGCGGGCACCCTGCCCCTGGGCGCACTTCTGATCGTGTTCAGTTGGGGCGGCTATGCGTTCTTCAAGCGCGCCCTGCCGATCGGTCCCAATCAGGGCTTCGCGCTGGAAGCGCTGATCCTGACGCCTGTCGCGCTGGCCTATCTGGGCTGGGCCTATGCGGCAGGGGTGCTGTATTCGGTGCAGGCCAGCGCGCTGGATATCGTGTTGTTGCTGGGCTGCGGGGTGATCACGGCAGTGCCGCTGATCCTGTATGCCAATGGCGCCAAGGGGCTGAGCCTCTCGACCATCGCGATATCCAGCTATTCGATTCCCACCGTGATCTTCCTGATCTCGGTCTTTGCCTTTCAGGAGCCGTTCGAGGGCGCGCGCCGGATCGCCTTTCCGATGATCTGGGGGGCGATGGCGCTGTATATCTGGGAAGTGCTGCGCAAGCGCCGCGCGGCGCTGGCCGCGAGGAGCCTGCCGCGCCACGGGGCGGGCTA
>SLQN01000546.1 GCA_007131465.1 Paracoccaceae bacterium | reverse complement strand
CATCCGCAAGGATGAAGAAGCCAACGCCGTGGTTCTCGACCAGATCCTCGATCTCGTCGACCACCTTTTTCGGGTCGCGCACCCGGTAGTCGCGCCAGAATTTCCACTGGCTGCAGAAACTGCAGGTGAACGGACAGCCGCGCGCCATGTTGGGGATGGCCACGCGCCGGTTCAGCGGCACATAGATATACTTGTCCCATTCAAGGATCGACCAGTCGGGCTTGATTCCGTCCAGGTTCTTGACCGTGGACGCGGCCTGCGTGGCGACAATCTCGCCGTCTTCGATAAAGGCCAGACCGTGGATCTTGCGCCGGTCTGCAGGCCAGCGGCCTTGCGCGATGGCATTCATCAGGTTGACAACGATCTCCTCGCCCTCTCCGCGCACGATCACGTCAGTCCAGGGGGCCTCGGTCAGCACTTGCCGGAACATGAAGGTCGCGTGCACGCCGCCCAGCACGGTCACGCAATCCGGCGCGACCTCGCGGGCGATCCTGAGCACCTCTTCCGCGACATAGATCGACGGGGTGATCGCGGTCGTGCCCACGACATCGGGCGCAAGAGCGGCCAGTTTGGTGCGCAGGGTGTCATCATCGACATGATTGGTCATCGCGTCGATGAAATGGATGTCATCAAACCCGGCGGTCTTCAGCGCACCTGTCAGATAGGCCACCCATGCGGGCGGCCAGCTCCCTGCGATCTCTGCGCCGCCAGAATGATAATTTGGATGGACAAAAACGATTCGCATGACTTCCCTCCGAGTTGTAAACAGAGGTTGACACATGTGAACCGGTTCTGGATTGATGCAGATCAAACCTGCAAGACCGGGGGCGAAATCGTGGCCCGCTTCAGCCCTCATCCTTGCTGAGAAGGTGATATTTGCGCAGCTTCACATACAGGGACTGACGCGACAGGCCCAGCATCTCGGCTGCTGCAACACGGTTGTTGCGGGTCAGTTCCAGTGCGGTCTCGATACAGATCTTCTCGATCACATCGGTCGTTTCAGACACGATATCCTTCAGCGTGGAAGACCCCACGAGTTCGATCACGCCCTGCATGTTACCGTCATTGCCAGTGCTGACTTCAGGGCGAACCGACCCGGCGCTGGAAGCATTGCGCAGCACCAGCGCCAGAACCGGGTCATACTGGTCATCCAGCCATGTGGCCGATATCTCGACTTCCACCTGCGCACCGAAATCAGTGTTGAGCTTGGTTGCATACATGCGCAACTGGCCCGCGCGCCGCGCGTTGTCCAGCAGCACCCGCAGGTCCACGGCCCCGCGCGCCAGAAAATCCGCCAGCGAGCGCCCGCGCACTGTGACGGCGGAGGTGGAATCGGTCAGGTTCAGGAAGGTCTCGCTTGCGGCCAGGATGTTGCCATCGCGGTCGGCAAAGACAATCGCATCCGACCCCTGATTGAACAACTGCCGCAGATTGGCCGAAAGCCGCTGATCCCCGATCGAACCGCCATCCGGGTCTGTCAGTCGCAGGATCGCCAGTTGCTCGCCCGAAGCGCGAAACATTTTTCCGGTCAACTGCAACTTGCGCTGCGAAGACTTCACCTCGGCCTCCAGCACCGCACCGGCGACCGCCAGATTGGCCGGGTCCAGCGCCGAGACCAGCGTTTCGCGCGTCTGCCCGAGCAGAAAGTCCGACAGTGGCTTGCCGATGATATCGGCCCGGATGCGCCCCAGAATGGCCGCCGCGTCATGATTGATGTCGATGACCTGTCCCGACGCCGCCGAGATCAGCGCAATCGCATCCGAGGTGAAATCCATCAGCAATCGGTATCGGGTGTCGATCTCGCGCTGCGCTTCGTGGTCGCGTTCCAGCGCGATCTGCGCATTCAGAAGCAGTTGCTGCATTTCCAGCGTCGGGCGCTGGTCATCGCCCAGCATCAGAAGATGGTTACGGTCGGGCAGCAGATACAGGGCATAACGCACCGGAATCGACTCTCCTTGCCCCACTGGATGCGCCAGTTCGGCCCAGCGCGGGGTCTTGGCGGTCTTGTCTTGCCGCAACTGTTCGATCCGGCGCTTCAGCTTTTCCACCGAGGTCTGATCCAGCAGGGTCGAGATCTCTGCCCCTTTCCAGACTGACACGAGCGGCGCAAGCGACGTGCCTGCGCGCGCCGATGCGGCCATGACCGCGCCTTCCAGCGACAGGATCAGGCAGATATCGGCTAGCCCCGTCAGAACAGAGGCCACAAACGGATCTTCAACAAATCTGGAAAGCTCTTGTGACAGAGACAGGCCTCCATGCTCGGGCAAGGTCACTCGCTTCCCTCCTGCCGCCGGACCGGCAGCCATTTTCGCGGATACCGAGCAACAAGTTCGCTATTCCGCCGCCACATTCAATTGTTGAATGCCGCAAGCATGCAACGCGTGTTCGATGTCGTTCGTGACGACATCCGCACCCGTCGCCTCTTCGATTTGGCGCGGATCATTACCGGCTATTCCAGATGAAACCAACCCTCCGCCGACAGCGATGGATATGTTTCGGGTCGCCGCGCACCGCAACGCGTGGATCATTCTGGCGCAGGGCAGAATCGATGTTTCATTGGAAACCGAGATGAAGACCGCATGGAACCGCGATCGCTCCACCATCGCGCACAATTCCTCGATCCGCGGCAAGAGCAAGACCTTGACCGACACGCCGCGGCGGCGCAGCTTGCTGGCGGCGAGCATGGCGCCGAGTGTATGCTGCTCCTCGACAGGCAGCGTCAGCAAAACCCGGCCGTCATGCACCCGCCCCGTCGCATCGGACGCAAGCGCGCGGCCCAGTTCGCGCAGCAGGTTCTGAATGCGTCCGCAGGCCATCGAGGCGTGCAGGATGTCGATTTCCTCGTCGTGCCATGCCTGCCCGATGACGCCGATTACATGCGGCAGATAGACATCCATCACGTCATCCGCAGTGACCCGCCGACGCTGCAAACCTGCATAAATGTCTGACAGGCAGCGCTGCTCGCCACTCCAGGCATATCCGACAATCTGATCGGCAAGCTGCGGGCTGAAGGTGTCCTGCGCATCTCTCGAACGGGTCAGCCCCGACACGACACGCAGGGCAAAACTGCGCAGCGACAGGGTTATCTCAGGCGGTGGATGCCCACTCAACTGCCCCTGCCCATCCATGCCATGATCCCCTCAACGAGCCCGGCTTCACCCTGACGGCGACGCGCCAAGTTAGTACAAAAGCCGCCGCAGACAAGGGTCTCAGGAACCGCACAGATTGTCAAATAAAACTTACACACGGGATCGACCCGATTCAAATCCGCAAACGCAACAGCAGAGATTCCACAAAATTCAGGCAAATTTGGTCAAAACACCCGAAATATCCGTAAATCCGCCGCACCATCGACCCGCAGTCTGTGTGTAAGTTTTAGTTGACACTTGCTGCGCGGCAAGGCTAAGCTTCTCGAAGGAATCGCACTCGAGGGGGGCTTATGGCGCAGAATTCTTATCCCGCGCTCTACACACCGGAGCAGCGCCAGCGGCGCGACGCGTCGCCCTGGACGCTTGTGCAAGGCATCCTCGCTCCGGTCCAGTTTGTGATCTGCATCATTTCGGCCGTGCTGGTGGTGCGCTTCCTGATGACAGGCGAAGGCTATCTGGCCGCGACGCTCTCGGTCATTGCCAAGACCTTCATCCTCTATACGATCATGGTGACAGGCGCGATCTGGGAAAAGGAAGTGTTTGGTCAGTACCTGCTGGCCCCTGCCTTCTTCTGGGAAGATGTCGTCAGCTTTGGCGTGATCGCGCTGCACACCTGGTATGTCATAGCCCTCATGATGGGCGCCATGACACCCGAAAACCTGATGCTTCTCGCCCTTGTCGCTTATGTCGCCTATGTCGTGAACGCGGTTCAGTTCCTGTGGAAGCTGCGCATGGCGCGGCTGGGCGCGGCGCGGATGGACGAGGTGTCGGCATGAGCACAGGTTGCCGCGACACACCGGTCTTGAAAGAACGCGGCCAGCGCGAGGTCTTCTGCGGCCTGACCGGCATCATCTGGCTGCACCGCAAGATGCAGGATGCCTTCTTTCTGGTCGTCGGCTCGCGCACCTGCGCGCATCTGCTG
>SLQN01000385.1 GCA_007131465.1 Paracoccaceae bacterium | reverse complement strand
TCGTTTCCACGCGGCCTACGCCCTCAACACCACCAGATGTTCCCTGCTCACCCATGCATCACCTCTGCCTGCACCCATGCACCATATGCCTTGCTTACGTCCACAACCTGCACCAATATTTCGGGAACCTCATACGGATGATGCGCTAGCAACAATTGCACAAGATCCTCCCGGGCAGCCAATGTCGTTTTACACGTTATACGCACCTCTCCCTCGCGGACCACGCTTCCTGCCCAGCGATACTGACTCGTAATAGGCTCGCACTGGATACAGGCCGCCAGACGCTGCGCCAAAATGAACGCAACCAAAGTCTCCGCAGCGGCGTCATCACCAACACTGGTCTCCACTTTCGCAAGTTGCATTTACGTCCCCCTAGGCGCAGAACGGTCGTGATCCCAATACGGCGATATACGCCGTAACCGATCAACAATATCCGGGAAAACCGAAATCACAGCATCAACTTCTTCCGTCGTTGTATAACGGCTCAAACTGAACCGAATCGAACCATGCATCGCGGTAAACGGGATTTGCATCGCCTTCAGGACATGCGATGGCTCCAACGACCCCGAAGTACAGGCAGACCCACTCGAAGCACAAATCCCCGCAGCATCCAGCTGGTATAAAATCGACTCTCCTTCAATACAGTGGCACGCCAGATTCAAGGTGTTGGGCAATCGCTCGACGCCAGCACCATTCACCTCCAGCCACGGAATTTTCTCGCACAGCACCGTCTCCAGCCGGTCACGCATAGCAGCAACAGAGGTTTCACCTGCCATCGAGGCTTCCGCCAGCACACAAGCCTCCGCCAATGCAACGATGTGCCCCACATTTTCCGTGCCAGCCCGACGCCCCCCCTCCTGATGCCCACCACACATAAAGGGACGGATCCGGGTACCACGGCGGACAAACAATGCGCCTACCCCCTTGGGACCGTGCAGCTTGTGACCGGAAAACGACAACAAATCAATGTCCGAAAGTGCCCCGGTCAAATCCAGCGGCAATTTCCCGGCAGACTGTGTGGCATCTGTATGAAAAATGATATCAGGGTTCGTTTCCTTCACGACACGCGCAATGTCCGCAATCGGAAAAATCACCCCCGTTTCATTGTTAGCGTGCATAATGGAAACGAGCAGCGTATCAGGACGCAGAGCCTTCACAAAAGCATCCATATCCAATTCCCCTTTATGGTTCACACCAATAAAGGAAACTTCACAGCCTTCGCGTTGCGCCTCCTTGCAAACTTCCAGAACAGAAGGATGCTCAACCGCGGTCGTGATGATATGGCGACGTTCCGCATTCGCCCGCAACACACCAAAAATGGATGCATTATTACTCTCGGTGGCACAGCCCGTAAAAATAATTTCATCCGGCCGTACGCCCCCGAGAAAGCGCGCCACCTGTTCACGAGCCGCCCGAATCGCATGTGCCGGACCACGCGAGGCTTCATAGGCAGAACTTGGGTTAAAGTATTCGTTCGTCAGATACGGCGTCATGCTGGCAACCACTTCGGGAGCTAACGGCGTTGTCGCATTGTTATCCAGATAAATCATAGCCACACTCTTTTACTAGGTTGAAACTTCCCTATTAACACCACATTGCCTTCCCTTTTCGGCTCACGAGAACGGCGACGAGAACGGTAAACGATTTATTTTGCCGACTCGTAATCCGATCTCGTCGCCGTTCTCGTAAACCAGACTCCCAACACTTCGACACCAGTTACACATCCGCATCATCCGAGCGCGATCGGCGCCGAGCCTAACCAGCAACTTTGTTATACGCATCATCCAAAACGCGTCGCAAAACCTCACGAACCGACGGCCACAACCCGCAGTCGCTCATCCACCTGATCTTTTAGCGTTCGCTCCACCAACAACTTCAAGGTTGTCGCAGCTCCAGCACAGCCGGCGCAAGCCCCCTTCAGACGTACATAGATCGTTGTGTCCTTGATATCCACAATCTCGGCATCACCACCATCCCCACGCAACATCGGCAAAATGGTTTCGGACATCACAGCATCAATTCGATGCCCCAATTGGTAAGGCGTCAGCTCAACGGCCTTGGCAACACCTTCCGTGGCGGGCAAACCGGCGTTAGCTGCACTATATGTTGTGGTATCCTTGCGACCCCAAATATCATCCAATATATCCTGCAGCCCCCCCGGCTGGTGATGGCAGGCCATGCAGGCCCCGCCTGCTTTAATCGCATTCGTGATGTCAGGAATCGTGCGAAGCTCCAATTCCTTGATCTTACGCCGGATGTACGGCTCACTCAAAGAAAAGCACTTGCAGACAATACGCCCTTCCTCCTCATCGCCTTCATGCAAATCCACACCCAGCAGCTTTAGATCCACGCCACGCTTTTGCGCCCAATTGAAAACGGCCGCCTCCAAGGCTTCGGCCCCCATCACCGAACAATGCACCTTTTGCTCCGGCAAACCATCCAGAAAAGCTACAATATCGGCATTCGTGATCTGTAGTGCCTCGATCGGCGTTCGCGACTCTTGTTCGATAATCGTACACAATGCCTCCGAGGCGGCAATGGCAGACGTGCAACCAAACGTGAGATAGCGGGCTTCGGTGATCCGGTCCTGTAATGGGTCATGCGGATCACGTACCACACGAAAGGTAAAACGCATGGCATCCCCGCAAGCAATCGAGCCATGTTCCCCTATACCGTCGGCATCGGCAATCTCCCCCATATGCGTGCCCGGCTTCCCTTGCACCGCATCCATAAATAATTGTTTGGTCTTCTCAGAATACTCCCAGGCCATCATCCCTCCCAAAAATCATTCCTTCTGGTTGCTTCTCATATTCACTCGCTCGCACGCCACAGAGCAGATCAAGTACACATGCTACCATGATTCACCTGTAGTGCAATTTCCAATTCGCGTTACACAAATTTCCCATTCGTGCGCAACACGACTCCTCGCAGGGGAAAGCCCGTCTATGTCCTACATCAGGCAAATACCCAGAGTGCACAAGCACCGAGGTTGTCGTGTATCGACAGCCTCAGAACGTCATGATCTACCGGCAAGGCAATCACTTCATGGCAATTCCTGCTCGAATCCCGAGCCCAATTAGAACAGCAAGCATCCATACCGTTCCCGGCATTTGCAGATTAAAATCACCAAGAGAATGAAATGCCATCGCCCCAAAAGAGAGGAAACCGGCCAAAATCATGTAATAACCACTCGGCGGATGCTCCAGATAGTCAAGCTCATACTTTCGCCAGTTTTGCCCCGTGCGCAGGAATGCACAAAAGTAAACCCCCATTACACCCGCACATCCAAGCAAAAACAACATCAGTCCTATCATACCATGCTCTTGTAGCAACTCTAACCAATCACTATGGACTTCATAAGAATGAAAATCATCATTGATCAAACTTGGCCAAATCCCAGCCTCACGGTCTCCGTCCCCCGAGTGCGCAAATGCAGGCCACAGATTTCGTTGCATGCCGGGCCCCACGCCCAACCAAGGAGATGTCTGCCAAGCGAGCCAGGCCCCCGTATACATACGTCCGCGGGATGTACGCAAAAGGCGTGATCTCACCTGCTCGGTCACAGACGTTTCCTGCATAGCCGAAACCCGATCCAACCCTCCATAGGTCACAAACCGCTCGCGATAATCCTGCGCAAGCCAAAAGGCCCCGATCAGCACCAAAAGCCCACCGCAAACACACATTGCTCGCCAACCATAACGCACCGAGGTCGGCCATTGATAAAAACCTACCACAACAACGATTCCAAGCACTACCGCCAGCGTCATGCCGGCACCACGCGAAAGACTCATAATGGCACCGATGAAACCCAAGGCGACGGCGAACAGCCCCAAAACCCGTTTTCCCCTCCCGCTGGCACGATCCAAAACAAGCCCCAGTCCCATACAAACAAAAAGCTCCATCGCACCCGCAAAATGATCCGGGCAAAAATAGGGTCCCGTTGCACGGCCGGCATATTGCTCGAATCGCGGAGCCCAGAGCACCAGACGACTCCCACACACAACATGATTCAAGATACCATACACCGACATGGTCAAAAGACTGACAAATAGCGACCAAAACAACAGCGGCAAATGATGATCATGAACCCAG
>SLQN01000292.1 GCA_007131465.1 Paracoccaceae bacterium | reverse complement strand
CCCATCAAGAGAGGCCTGGAATGCCCAATTCTGTGACGATCAACGACCGAAGCTATGCGTGGCCCTTGCGGCCTGCGGTGGCGATTTGCCTTGACGGGTGCGAGCCTGCCTATCTGGATGCGGCGCTTGAGGCGGGTTTGATGCCGCATCTGGCACGGATCCGGGCGGCGGGGACGGATCGGCTGTGCCATTCGGCGATGCCTTCCTTCACCAACCCCAACAACCTGTCGATCGCCACCGGGCGGCCGCCTGCCGTGCACGGGATCTGCGGCAATTACCTTTATGACCGCGACACCGGGCAGGAAGTGATGATGAATGACGTGCGCTTCCTGCGCGCGCCGACTGTCTTTGCCGGGTTCCAGGCGGCCGGTGCGCGGGTCGCCGTGGTCACTGCCAAGGACAAGCTGCGCGCGCTCCTGGGCGCGGGGCTGGATTTCGGGGGCGACACCGCGATCTGCTTTTCCTCCGAGAAATCCGACACCACGACCAAGGTCGGGCACGGGATCGACAACGCCAGCGCATGGCTGGGCCAGCCGGTGCCCGATGTCTATTCCGCCGCGCTGTCGGAATTCGTCTTTGCCGCAGGCGTGAAGCTTTTGCGCGAGTGGCGCCCGGATGTGATGTATCTGACCACCACCGATTTCATCCAGCACAAGCATGCGCCGGGTGATCCTGTGGCCAATGATTTCTACGCCATGTTCGACCGTTATCTGGGCGAGCTGGACGCGCTGGGGGCGGCCATTGTCATCACCGCCGATCACGGCATGAAGCCCAAGCATCTGGCCGATGGCAGCCCTGCGGTGGTCTATGTGCAGGATCTGCTGGACGGTTGGCTGGGCAAGGAGGCCGCCCGCGTGATCCTGCCCATCACCGACCCCTATGTGGTCCATCACGGTGCGCTGGGGTCTTTCGCCACTGCCTATCTGCCCGAAGGAGCCGATCTGGCCGATATCATCGCGCGGCTTTCCGCGGTGCCGGGGATGGAGGCGGTGCTGACCCGCGACGCGGCGGTTTCGCGCTTCGAACTGCCCGCCGACCGGATCGGGGATATCGTGCTGACCTCGGATGCGGGGATGTCCATCGGCACTTCGGCGCATCGCCATGACCTGGCGGCGCTGGACGTGCCGCTGCGCAGTCACGGCGGCTTGCAGGAACAGGTGGTGCCCTTCATCGTCAACCGGGTGCTGGACCTGCCGCATGCGCCCGAGTTGCGCAATTTCGATGCCTTCCACGTGGCCTGCAGCGCTGCTGCGCTGGTGGACGCGCGCGCGGAGGCAGACTGAGCCATGGCCCCGATCCCCTATCGTCATGAGGCCATGCGCATTGCCGGGCGCAAGGTCGACACGACCGACCGGGTACCGGTGCATTACCCCTATACGGGCGAAGAAATCGGCTCCGTGCCCGCCGGGCAGGCCGAACACGCGGCCGAGGCCTTTGCCATCGCGGCCGCCTACAAACCCAGCCTGACCCGCTACCAGCGCCAGCAGATCCTGCTCAACACCGCGCGGATCATCACCGAACGCAAGTCGGAGCTGGCGCCGATCATCGTGGCGGAACTGGGCATCAGCCATGCCGATGCGCTCTATGAATGCGGGCGCGCGCAGGATGTCTATACGCTGGCCGGGCAGCTTTGCCTGCTCGATGACGGCGACGCCTTTGCCTGCGATATCTCGCCCCATGGCAAGGCGCGGCGCATCTTTACCCTGCGCGAGCCCTTGCGCGCGATCTCGGCCATCACGCCCTTCAACCACCCGCTGAACATGGTCAGCCACAAGATCGCGCCCGCCATCGCCACCAACAATTGCATCGTGGTCAAGCCGACCGAACTGACACCGCTGACCGCGCTGTGGCTGGCCGATGCGCTCTATGAGGCCGGGCTGCCGCCCGAGATGCTCTCGGTCGTCACCGGCTGGCCGGGGGATATCGGGGACGAGATGATCCTGAACCCCGACTATGACCTGATCACCTTTACCGGCGGCGTGCCGGTGGGCAAGATGATCGCCGCGAAAGCGGTCTATCGCCGCCAGGTGCTGGAACTGGGCGGTAATGACCCGCTGATCGTCTGCAATGACCTGACAGATGCGGACTTGGCCCGCGCCGCCGATCTGGCGGTGGCCGGCGCCACCAAGAACTCGGGCCAGCGCTGCACCGCGGTCAAGCGCATCCTGGTGCAGGAGTCGGTGGCCGAGCGCTTCGTGCCGCTGGTGCTGGAGCGTGCGAAGGCCCTGCGCTTCGGCGACCCGATGGATCCCGCGACCGAACTGGGCTGCGTGATCCACGCCAGGGCCGCCGAGACCTTCGACGCGCGCGTCCATGACGCCGAGGCCGCAGGCGCGCGCATCCTCTATCACCCCGGTCGCCAGGGCGCGCTGCTGCCGCCCATCGTGGTCGACCACGTCCCCCATGAAAGTGCCCTGGTGATGGAGGAAACATTCGGCCCGGTGATCCCCATCGTCCGCGTGCCCGACGACGACGCGGCCACCATGGCGATCTCGAACGCGACCGACTTCGGCCTGTCCTCGGGCGTGTGCACCAACGACTGGCACCGCATCCGCGCCTATGTGGACGGGCTGGTGGTCGGCACCGTCAATATCTGGGAAGTCCCCGGCTACCGCACCGAAATGTCCCCTTTCGGCGGCATCAAGGATTCAGGCAATGGCGCAAAGGAAGGTATTGTCGAGGCCATGAAATCCTTCACCAACATCAAGACATTCTCGCTGCCGTGGTGAGCGCGCGCGCAGAACGCTTGACAGAACGCCGCACCAGCGCCGGGGGGCGGCAAACTGTCATGAAACGTTCAGGGCGCTGTCGCGCCTCCGTTAGGCTCAGGACCCATTGATTTCAGCCTTGCGGCGTGATTCACGCTCCGCAAGGAGACTGATCAATGAGCAATCTTTTCTGGCTGACCGACGCCCAGATGGAGCGTCTGAAACCCTTCTTCCCCAAGAGCCATGGCAAGCCTCGCGTTGACGACAGACGCGTTCTCAGCGGGATAATCTTCATCAATCGCAATGGGTTGCGGTGGTGTGATGCGCCCAAGGAATATGGCCCGCACAAGACCTTATACAACCGCTGGAAGCGCTGGAGCGATATGGGCGTGTTCGCCCGGATCATGGCGGGTCTGGCGGCAGAGGGGACCGAAACCAAGACGATCATGATCGACGCGACATATCTCAAGGCGCACCGCACGGCATCAAGCCTGCGGGCAAAAAAGGGGGGTGTGGCCGCCTGATCGGACGCACGAAAGGCGGGATGAATACGAAGTTGCATGCTGTCACCGACGCGATTGGCCGCCCGATCAATTTCTTCATGTCGGCTGGGCAGGTCAGCGACTACACGGGCGCAGCGGCCTTGGTGAGCGAACTGCCGAAGGCAGATTGGCTGCTCGCAGATCGCGGCTATGACGCTGATTGGTTCAGAGATGCGTTGAAAGACAAAGGGATAAAGCCCTGCATCCCTGGCCGAAAAGCGCGCGAGACCGACGTGAAATACGACAAGCGCCGCCACAAACGGCGCAACAGGATCGAGATCATGTTTGGGAGGCTGAAGGACTGGCGAAGGGTTGCAACCCGCTATGATAGGCGCCCGAAGGTCTTCTTGTCCGCAGTCGCGCTCGCCGCAACAGTGCTGTTCTGGCTATGAATTTCAATGAGTCCTGAACCTACGCAACAACGCCTTGCCAGCTCGACGAACTTCATGGAAGCAGGTATGAAGCGACAGGTTCGAAAATTCAGTATGGAAATTCATATGAAGCGTGTTTCAGGGACAGGTGGATTACCAGGCATTCCGATTGGACCTGCCGGTCTGGACGTTCTACTTTCGTCAGTAGAGATATTGAGTCTGGACATCTTTGATACGATCCTGGCGCGTCGCTGCACAAGGCCTAGCGATGTTTTTCATTGGATGGAACGAAAATATGCGGTCGCAGGCTTTGGCGAACTTCGTCAGAAAGCAGAAGCAAATGCAAGGCGCAAGTATTCACATCGTGGGCTTGAGGTTTCGCTTGAGGAAATATATATCGAGCTTTCGCAACTTTATGCGAACACGGGGCACAGGGGAATCGCGTTTGGAACTGAGGGAGTGAGCATCTGCCCT
>SLQN01000509.1 GCA_007131465.1 Paracoccaceae bacterium | reverse complement strand
TGGAGCGATTGGCCTTGTCATAGCTGGCCTTGAAGATGAAGGGGATGCCAAGCCTCGCGCAGATTTCGGCCAGTGCGCCCGCGATCTGGCGCGCATGATCGAGCGACTCCATCTGGCAAGGGCCGGATATCAGCGCGAAGGGCAGGTCATTGCCGACCCGGATGTCACCGATCTGCACGCTCATTCAAGGCCCTCGCGTTTCAAAACGGCCTCGATTCGGGCCACATCCTCGGGGTTGTTCAATTCCCAGAACTCGCGCCCCTCGGCCGCGACTTCCACGCAAGTGACCGGCAGGCCGTTATACAGGAAACGCAACTGCTCCAGCCCTTCGAGATTTTCCAGCGCACAGGGCCCGGCAGCCATATAGGCGGCCAGCGCGGCAGGGGTATAGGCATAGACGCCCACATGATGAAAGGCGGGAACCTGTTCCTGCGCGCCATAGGTCCGGCCCGTATAGGGCAACACCTCTTTCGAGAAGTAAAGCGCGCGGCCCTGCGCATCCATCACCGCCGTCGTGCCGCCGACGCGCCCGGCCTGCCGGTCCTCCAGAAAGCGCGCATGGGTTTCCGGCGTCAGGCGCAGCACCGGGGTTGCCATGTCGGCCCCGCCCTCGACCGCCACGATCAGCGCGGTCACGAACCACGCGGGCGTCAGCGGCGCATCGCCTTGCAGGTTGACGACCACGCGCGGGGCGATGCGAAGGCGCGCCAGCGCATCGGCACAGCGCTCGGTGCCATTGGCGCAGGCGACATCCGTCATTACCACCTGCGCGCCAAACGCAGCCGCCGCATCGGCGATGCGCGCGTCATCGGTGGCAACATAGACCGCATCCACCCCATCCACCGCGCAGGCCGCGCGCCAGCTTCGTTCAATCAGGCTGCGGCTGATGCCAGTCGCCCCTTCCAGCCCCACCAACGGCTTGCCCGGATAGCGCGAGGACGCATAGCGCGCCGGGATCAGGATGATGCGGTCCAACGGCATCTAGAGCACCCCCGCACGCAAACAGTCATGCAGGCGGATCATGCCCAGCACGCGCGCGGCCTTGTCCACCACGCAGAGCGCGTTGACCTTGTTGCCATTCATCACCATCACCGCCTCGGACACCAGCGCGTCCGCACCGATTGTCTTGGGATTGCGGGTCGCCACTTCGCCCGCGCGCCGCGCCATCAGCCCGTCCATGTTGCGCCGCAGATCGCCATCCGTGATGATCCCGCACAGGGTCTCACCCCGAATGACGATCGCGACGCCGTAGCCTGTGCCCGTCATCCGCATCAGCACGTCGGTCATCGGCGCATCTTCGCCCACCAGCGGCAGCGCATCGCCGCGATACATCAACTCGGCCACACGCAGGAATTGCGCCCCCAGCTTGCCGCCGGGGTGGAACATATGGAAACTGGCAGGGTCAAACCCCTTCTGGCGCATCACAGCCACCGCCAGCGCATCGCCCAAAGCCAGCGAGAGTGTGGTCGAGGTGGTGGGCGCCATGCCGATGGCGCAGACCTCGGGCACATCGGGCAGGATCAGCGCGACATCGGATTTCTGCGCCAGCGTGCTCTCGGCGTTTCCGGTGACCGAGATCAGGCGGATCCCGAAGCGCCGGGTGTAGGAGACAAGGTCGCTCAATTCATTCGTTTCGCCCGATTTGGACAGCAGAAGGCAGGTATCCTCGGGCACGATCATACCCATGTCGCCGTGGCTGGCCTCGGCCGCATGGACAAAATACGCAGGCGTTCCGGTCGAGGCGAAGGTCGCCGCGATCTTGCGCCCGACATGGCCCGATTTGCCGATGCCTGCGACCACCAGCCGCCCACGCGTGCCCATGATCATCTGCACGGCGGCGGCAAAGCGCTGATCCAGCGCATCCGCCATGATGCGCAGGGCGTCGGCCTCGGCCGTCAGCACGGTTCGCCCTGCGGCAATCGCATCCTCGTGCAGAGTGGTCATCTGGTCATCCATGCCTGTGCTTTCGGGGCCTTGGCGCGTTACGTGCCGGGTCTGGCTGCAGCTACAGGAAGCCCGGTCCAAAAGTCAACAAGACCCACTGTCAGCCCTTCAGGCGCAGACGCCCGTAGACCCGGCCCATGACCAGCGGCGTCAGATACATCGGGATCTGATAAAGCCCGATGAACAGGAACAGATCGCTGGGCAGCGCAGGCGGCAGGACACCCAGAAACAGGGCGCTGTTGCGGTGGCCCGCGACCTGCCCAAGTGCGGCCGCCTGCGGACCGGGCAACCTGCCCCGCGCCAGCAGGATCGTGACCAGTTGCAACCCGAAGCCCAGCGCCAGCACCAGCGCCAGCACCGCCCAGACCGTGCCGCCTGACAGCAAGGCCGGGCCGACCGCCCCCATCAGCGCAATCACGATCACGCCCAGAAGCAGCGTCGCGCTCGCATCGATGGCGGCAAGGCTGCCCGGTGTCGCCCGGACTATCCCGCGCGCGCGCAGCCACAGCCCAAGCGCACAGGCCAGCACGATCACGCCGAGAAGCTGCGCGACAATCCCCATGACCTCGCGCACGGCCCCCAGACCGGGCACGAGCAGGAAAACCGGCAGCACGGTCGCCGGCAACAGAAGCGTGCCCAGCACAAGCTGGCGCAGCGCTGTCGGGGCGCTGACACCCGAAAGGATGGCCAGATTGGGGCTGCCGGTTATCGGGGCGGCAGCCAGCACCAGCACCACGCCCAGCGCAAGAACCGAATCAACTTCAAGCAGCCGAAAGCCCAACGCCGCGACAAGCGGCAGCGCCAGTTGCAGCACCAGCACCGCCAGCACCCCGCCGCGCCAGCCCAGCACGCCCGCGCGCACCCCGTCCGGCCCCAACCGCAAGAAGGCCAGAAACAGCAGCGTCACCACCACCGGGGCAATGATGACCTGCAAGCCCCCCACCAGATCGGGCAGCACCAGTCCCGTCAGAATGCCAAGGACCAGCCCGGCTATCAGCACATGCCGCCCTTGCTGCGCAAACCATTGCAGGGCTGCGATCATGTCCCGAGTGCCGCTGTGTCGTTTGTTATCCGCAAGCCCTGCCCCCCGCCGTGAAACCGCGCGAACCGTGTCTCAGTTTTCAGCCGATGCCAAGGCGCATTCACTGGTTGCGGGCACAGCGCCACCCTCCGCCGCAATCTGCGGCGCGCGTTCCGATTATTGTTGCATGAAGGCCGCCTGACCCGTATCCGGAAAGGGCTTTGGTCCGTATGCGCCAGCATGCGGTAATAGGGAACACGGTGCGCACCCATCTTTCGGGTGCAAGGCCGGGGCTGCCCCCGCAACTGTAAGCGGCGAGCGATGTCGGAACATGCCACTGTGACACATGTCATGGGAAGGCCCGGCAAAGCACCGACCCGCGAGTCAGGAGACCTGCCAAAGTGTTCACCCTATCCCGGCGCGGGTGGCGTTGCGGGTAACGGTTTTTTCCGTAGCGGTGGCATCCTTCGCCGTCTGCGGTGCGCCAGTGCATCCGTATGACAAGACTTCCGTTTCAGGCCCGTCACAGGCCGAACAAGGGTGTTGCAGATGCAAGACACAATCTACAGGCTATGCGCCTCCACCGCACTGATAGGCGCGCTCGCCTTCCCCGCCACGGCCCAGCAGGTCATCAATCTGGAGGAAATCACGTTTTCGGCCAATCTCGCGCCGACAGAACTGGCGCGCGCCGGTTCCGCGCTCAGCGTTGTGTCGCGCGAAGACCTGGAGTCCGCCGGAACCGTTCAGGTGGTCGATTACCTCTCGCGCCTACCGGGGGTTACGGTCACGCAAAATGGCGGGATCGGCGGGCAGGCGAGCCTGCGCATTCGCGGGGCGGGGCCGGAATATGTCGCGGTCTATGTCGATGGCATTCGCGTCGATGACCCATCCTCGCCGCAGACTGCCTTCAATTTCGGAACGCTGACCACGGCTGATATCGGCCGCATCGAAGTGCTGCGCGGGTCGCAATCCGCGCTTTACGGTGGTTCTGCCGTGGGGGGCGTGGTCAATATCGCGACGCTGGGTGCGACCCAGGACGGGTTCACCCAAAGCCTGCAACTGGAGGCGGGCAGCTACCGCAGCTATCTGGCGCGCTATGGCATTGCCTTTCGCGATGACAGGTTCGAGGCGGC
>SLQN01000370.1 GCA_007131465.1 Paracoccaceae bacterium | reverse complement strand
CGGGCTGGCCGTGTCGAGGCGGGCCTCGTTCAACACCCGCTCATGATACCATTCGCGGAAGAACCCAACCCCGAAGATGGCGCCAATGGCGATATGGGTGGAACTGACCGGCAAGCCCAGCCAGGAGGCGAAGATCACCGTAATCGCCGCAGCCAGCGCCACGCAATAGGCCCGCATCGCATTCAGGCGCGTAATCTCGCTGCCGACAATATTGATCAGTTTCGGGCCGAACAGCAGCAGCCCCACCGACAGCCCCACGCCCCCGATCAGCATGACCCAGAGCGGGATACCCACGCTGTCGGAGACGCCGCCACCCTGCACCGCATGCACGATCGCCGCCACCGGGCCGATGGCATTTGCCACATCATTGGCCCCATGCGCGAAGGATAGTAGCGCGGCAGAAAAGATCAGCGGGATATTGAACAGCAGTTTCAGCGATTTCTTGCGGTTCTCCATGCCTTCGCTCTGGCGGCGGATAACCGGGCGCATGACGAAGGTCAGGGCCAGCCCGAAACCCAGCCCCAGCAGCACCGCAGTTCCGAACCCGACCGGAAAAATGCGGTTGAACCCTTTCAGCGCCAGATAGGTGGTGAAACAGCCCCCCATGACCCCGACCAGAATAGGAACCCAGAACCGCGCCGCCCCGATCATGTCGGGGCGATAGATGATCCGCGATTTGATGATCGCAAGGAAGATCGCCGCAAAAATGCCGCCCAGCAGCGGCGAGATCACCCAGCTTGCCGCGATCCGGCCCATCATCGGCCAGTTCACAGCGGCAAAGCCCGCAGCCGCGATGCCTGCGCCCATGACCCCGCCGACAATGGAATGCGTGGTCGAAACCGGTGCCCCGATCCATGTCGCCAGATTGACCCAGAGCGCGCCTGCCAGCAGGGCTGCCATCATCGCCCAGATGAAGATTTGCGTCTCGGCCACGGCCTCGGGGGCGATGATCCCGCGCGAGACTGTGCTGACCACATCGCCGCCCGCGATCAACGCGCCTGCGGTTTCGCAGATGGCCGCGATGATCAGCGCCGTGCCGATGGTCAGCGCGCGCGCGCCAACCGCCGGACCCATGTTGTTGGCCACATCATTCGCGCCGATATTGATGGCCATATAGGCCCCGATAATCGCCGCCGCGACCACGATCAGCCCCAGCGGATCGAACCCGATCAGAACGGCTGTCACGATCCCTGTCAGCGCCATGAAGGCCAGCGCAATGCCGGGGCCGACCAGCGGGCGGGCCGTGAAGCTGACGGCCTGCTCCAGCGCCGAAATACGCTCCAGGTCCTTGTTCAGGGTCTTCCAGGATTTTTCGGCTTCTTCCGACACGCCCAAGCGCCCCCACATGAAAGTTTCGTGACACGGGGCTAGTCTCGGGCAGGACTGCGGGCAACCGTGAACTGCCGCAGGGTCGAATTTCAGGCGAATTGTCGCAAAACCGTCACAAACTGCGCAGCAAGGCGGCCAGCTCGGGGTTATGCACCATCTCTGCGGCCTGCGGCAGGCTGACCCAGGCGCGGGCCCGCTTGCCGGCCTCGGGATAGCTGTCGTGCGTTTTCGTGACCTCAAGCACATAGACAAGCGGGCGGCATTGCACCGGAAGGCCGCTTTTCTTGATCTTGGTATAGGTAAACGCGCCGATCGGCTCTGCCGCGATAAGGCCACGCACACCGCCTTCCTCCCAGGCTTCGCAGGCGGCGGCCTCGGCCAGCGTGCGGTTGCGCATCGGCCAGCCTTTCGGGATGATCCAGTGCTGCCGCGTCAGGGTGCGCACCAGCAGAACCTCGCGGCCCGCCGGGCCGTTGCGCAGGCACAGCGCCGCCGCCTGCACGAAAGACGGACGCATGAATTCCATGACAGTGTTCAGCATTCCGCCGGGCGTGGTGCGGATATTCATCTGCTCGGTTCCTTTTCCGCCTTCAATGGCAGAATATTGTAACGCTTTTCTGACAAAAGTGATCCGCTCTCATCTCAGCCTTCCTCGCGCGGGGCAGACCGGTTGGCCTTGATCTGTCCCCGGCGGGCCTTCGTGTCCAGCCGCCTGCGCTTGCTGGCCAGCGTGGGCCGTGTCCTGATGCGGGGCTTCGGCCGCTCGCAGGCTTCCCGGATCAGGTCTGCCAGCCGCGCGCGCGCGATCTCGCGGTTGCGCGCCTGGCTGCGCGTCTCCTCGACCCGCAGCACCAGCGCGCCCTCCAGCGTCCAGCGCCGCCCCGCCAGCCGCTTCAGCCGCGACTTGACAGGGCCGGGCAGGTTGGGGCTGCGCTCGGCCTCGAAGCGCAACTCGACCGCCGTGGACACCTTGTTGACATTCTGCCCCCCCGGCCCGGAGGCCCGCAGGAAGCTTTCGGAAAGCTCCCAGTCCTGCAGGGTGATCTGGTCATTGATACGCATGTCGTCCACAACCGGCGATACGAAAGGGCCGCCTTGGTGCAAGGCGGCCCTGAACGAGCTTCAGGAGATGGAGCCAATTAGAGCAATGGCCCAATCAGAAAAGGGGTCCCCCTCGGGACTGCCGTCAGGTCTTGCCCCTTCTGACTGTTTTGACACCTCTCTCCAACATCACTCTAGACACTGGACCACCTCCTTTCATTGAATTGCTGATACTGGGATGGTGGCACATATTTTGTGTTTGTCAAAATGTTTTATGCGACAGGTTGCGTTAATTTCGAAACGATGAGGCGGAACGGCACAAGTGCGAGCACCGCCAGCGACAGTTTCACCCCCCAATCGGCCACGGCCAGCGACACCCAGAGCGGCATTTGCGGCCCGACACCCAGCAATGGCAGGATTTCTCCGGCCCAGGACACGTCATTGGCCGGTTCAAGCACGCTCAGCGTGGCCGAAAACGCGATGCTGAAAAACAAGGCAGTATCCAGCGTGGAGCCCACCAGCGTCGAGGCCAGCGGCGCGCGCCACCAGGCGCCGCCATGCCTGTCCTCGCGCAGACGGTCGAATATCGCTACATCGACCAGTTGCGCGGTCAGGAAGGCGATGCCGGAACCAAGCGCGATGCGCAGCGTCACCAGCGGGCCGAATTCGCCCATGATCTGCGTGCCGATCAGCGAACAGGCCACGCCAACGGCAAAGCCCGCCCAGACCACCCGGCGCGCGGCCTGCGGGCCATAGATGCGGTTCATCACGTCATTGACAAGGAAGGCCAGCGGATAGGTGAAGGCCCCCCAGGTGAGCCAGTTTCCGAACAGGAATTGCACGAGGATATTCGAGGCGACGACAATGGCCGCCATGGCAAGAATGCCGGGCAGGTAAGTGCGGGTCATGACTATTTTTCCGTTTTGACAAGGTTGCGGAGACTTGTGCCCTGAGGACGCGGGTCAGATAGTCGGGTTCGCGGCACAAGGCAAGGCCGCTCTGGGGTGCGGCGCGTCACGAGGGGATATCGCAACTTTGCCATAATTCTGACGAAGATGCGGTGCAGGGTCTCGGGTATTGTGCTGCAAACTTCATTTCGGGATATTCCATGAAAGCACCGATTTTCCTGTTTCTGGCGGCATTGGGCACGGCAGCACTCGCCGTCGTTCTGCCTTTGCATGATGGCTGGCTGATGCTGGCGCTGATCCTTGGCGCAGGGGCGTTGGTGCTGATGCTGGTTGCGCTGCTGCGCGGCGCAACCCGCGGCAAGACTGCGATGGGGCCAGTGGTCGTGCTGGACGGGTCGAACGTCATGCACTGGAATGGCGGGCAGCCCGACCTTGCAACTGTGCGCGCGGTGATCGGGCATCTGGGGCAGCAGGGGTATCAGGCGGGTGTCGTCTTCGATGCCAATGCCGGATACAAGCTGTTGGGCAAGTATCAGCACCATCAGGCGCTTGCGCGCAAGCTGGGACTTCCTGAAGACCTTGTCATGGTGGTCAACAAGGGCGAGCCCGCGGATGCGATGATCCTGCGGGTAGCGCAGGATTTTGGCGCGCGGGTTGTCACCAATGACCGCTTTCGGGACTGGGCTGGCAGCTTTCCGCAAGTGGCAGAGCCGGGGTTCCTGATCCGGGGACGGTTCCGGGATGGGGCGTTGCAACTTGATCTGTGAGCGCGCGTGCGGAAGCGCCCGCTCGACGTATCCCCACCCTCCCTCCCTGACACGCCTCG
>SLQN01000041.1 GCA_007131465.1 Paracoccaceae bacterium | reverse complement strand
GTCCGCGCTGGACGCCCCCGGCGCCGGTCGCCCGATGGCGAGCCAGTCCACCTCGACGCCATCGGGCAGGTCAATCCGCACACGGTCGATGACACCCGACCAGTCGGGATTGACGGTCAGAAGGGCCTGCTCGTCGGCCCAATCAGGCGCTACAATCTCGACGCGGCGCGCGGCATCCCAGCCCTGACCCTCCGCCGCCCAGTAAAGCCACGCATCGGCCCACACATCCGGTTCATTGCGCAAGCGCGCTCGTATCTGGCGATATGCCTGCGCGCTGACCTCAAGGCCAGAGGGCGAAATGATGAAGCTGCCCGCCGCAGGGACAAGCCAGCCATCCGCTGTGACAGTCGGGGCATCCGGGACACCCGTCCAGTCCTCGACCGTCTCATCCCAATACCAGATCGCGACATGATCAAACTGGACCGCCGAACCGACAGACAGCAGCGCGATCTGCGCCGCCAGAGCGTCATCCCCATCGACACGCGCTGTGTCCACCGCTGTGATCGACGCGGCGAGACTGCCTGTCTCTGCCTCCAGCGTCACCACACTTTGCACGATGGCCGCCTGCTCCCCCGCCAGAACCGTGATCGCCTGGGTGTATTCGGCGCGCGATTCCTCGACCTGCACGGTCAGGCTGGTGCGGATTTCCTCGCGCTCCAGATGCTCGAACGCTGCCAGTCCCGTCAGTTCACTGGCAGCGCGCTGGATCCGGTCGCGCACGTCCCGGATACCGCTCGCCAGAGCCAGTGCATCTGTTACGCGCTGGTTCGCTTCTTCTGCAATATCGTCACTGAGAGCCTGCAAACCGTCAGCGCGCGTCTGCGCCTCAGCCGCCAGTCCAGCGGCCCGCGCCTGCGCCTCATCGATCAGCGCCCCGTCAATGCGCGCGATGTGCGGCGCGCCCGGCAGATCAGGCCCGACAATCGGCGCGATGATCTGTCCGATCCGGTCGCGCAGATCGCCGACAACGCCGCTGATATTCTCGACGGTGCCATCCAGCAATTCCCGCGCCGCGTCGAATTCCTCGCGCAACTGATCCGCCATGTCCGCCTGAGTGAAACGGATATCGGGCGTGGTGGCGGCGATCCATCCTGTCCAGGGCGTCTCGCGATCTTCTGCGACAATACGCGCGCGCGCCTCATACCATGTGCTCGCCACAAGCGCGCTCGTGATCGTATGTTTCAAGTCCGGCGCGGGGGTTACGCCTTCGGCGACCAGCACGCCGGTCGCAGCCAGGCGCAACTGCCAGCGCACCAACTGGCCCGCGCGGTATTGCTGATCAGACCACGACAGGCGAATTCCGGGTCGACGCGCGACGCCATCCCCATCAAGGACCGCCACGCCTGCAACAGCCCAGCCCGGCACAGCGAGCGGCACCGGGGGCGCTTGTGGCAGCATGATTGGCGGCAGTGGCAGTTCCTGACCTGCCTGCCAGTCGTAATCCTCGGGGTCGCGCTCGCGCAGGACAACCTGCATCATGCCCGATCGCACCCGCCACAATGTCTGCGCGACCTCGAAGTCCTTATTCGCGTAGCCGTTGCGCGCGCTGGTCCAGCGCACGTCATCCAGCGCATCAAGCCCGCTCGCGTCAGGCGGCAGAACAAGAGCATGCTGCCGCTGACGACGATGATCCGCGATCAGCGCATCCTGCACCTGCCGCGCCTGATTGCGGTTGCTGACTGCGCCCAGCTGCAGCTCCACAGGCAACAGGCGGCCGCCGTCTTCGGCTTCCCATGTCGCGTTGCGCTGCAAATCCGTGCTGCGCGGCTCCCACAGATCAGCAGGTTCCAGATAGGTGGCGACAATGGCGTTATGCGTAGCCTCGAGCCCCTTGATCGGATCGAAGCTTTGCGGATCAGTGATCGAGATATCGCCATCGGTGAATGTCAGGACCGGGCTGGCGGGTGCCCCGAAGCGTGTGCGCCAGACGCCGCCCTGTTCCGATATCTGCCCCAGCGATCCTGCGAGGATGTCCTCAATCTTCTCGGCAGGCTCATCCTCGGCAACACGGATCTCGACGCTGGTTTCAAACTGTGCGCGCCCATCGATCTGCGTGTCACAGATATTCATGCCCGCAACCGCGTTGGCCAGCGGGATGTCAGCCGCATCGACACCACCGCCATAGACCTCGCCGGTCGGCAGCGTGATCCCGCGCAACAGGTTGTAGACCTGCACGGCACTGTTGCTCGACGGTGCATAGGTGTCGAGCTGGCCCCAGCGATGCGGACCACTGCCACCAACAGTGCTGTCCTTGCGCGGGTCATAAAGCGGGATGCCGCCCAGAATGAAGCGCGCGCGCGGAAGGTTCTGAAACACGCGCCGGTCATAGCGATAGGTCACGACGGCATAGGCTGTTCCGGTGCCGATATGGGAGGCGGACCACTCATATCCCGTGTCACTTCCGAACTTCTCGACCAGATACGGGTCTGCGATGTCCTGAGTGCCGTCATGGAATTTCACCCACGCGCAGACAGTCCCGTCTTCCAGCGCGATATTGGTAAGGGGCAAGCCGTAGTCACCCGCGACATCACCAATCTCTGCCACACGGTCATTGATGATCAGACCCGCAAGCGAGACACCCGAAATGTCGCTCAGCTCGACCACTTCGACAAGAAAGGCATTCGGCTGCCCGCCCGATGTGCCGTGGCTGTTGCGATAGACGAGATGGCCCTCTGTCGCGCGATGACCCAACAGGAATGTCTGGCTGACATCCTCGCCCACAGACTGCGCGGAAATCTGGGTGCCGGTCGGGCGCTGATCGACGCGGCGACGTGACAGGCGCTGTGCCAGCAGGGACAGCCCGGCAGTAATGGCCGTGTTCACCAGGAAGCTGCCAATCGCCGTCGCCGTAATCGCCTTGAAGGCTGCGCCGATCGCCGCAAAGAACCCCATCAGCGGACCCTCAGACAGTAATCAGCATCGGTCAGCGCAGCGACGCCCGGACCCGACCGGCCGAGGCTCATCACATCCTCGCCACCGGGGCGGACGATTCCGACAGCAGGCAGGCTGCTATTCAGGAACACCGCCAGATCACCGGCCCGCGCCATCAGCACAGGGATACGCTCGCAGGCCTCATCCAGCCACGGCAGGTGATTGTCATGCCCCTCAGCCGCTGCGAGTTCCAGCCCTTCGCGCAGGCTCGCATAGCGCCGCAATACGTCACGACCGCCGCACAGCACGATCCAGCGCGCCGCGACGGTGAAGCAATCATGGCGACCGTAGCGGAAGGGCTGCGACCCCATGTCATCAAGATAGCTGCGCAGGTCAGTCATTTTTCACCCGGTCCTCGCCCCACGCCACCTGTCGGATGCCCACTGTCGAGACATGCTCGCGAAACCGGTCATTCGGATTGCGCCGGCGCATTTCTGAATCCGATCGGTAAAGCGGCAAGGTGCGTGTGAGTGCGCGTGCCGAACTGGCCAGACGCAACTCGATTTCGATTGCACCGCCCGCAGCAGGCGTGGGCATCGGCGCTTCATTGACCGCGCCCCTGAACACCCGGCGCGGATCGCTGACCGGGTTGCGCGTGGCCAGATCGAACGCAACGCTGTGGATCTCCGCAGGGGCCAGCTTTGGATCATAGCCGCGGATCGCCTGATCGACCTCGGGCACCACGCCCAGCCGCACGGAAATGTAGCGCACGTCCAGCCCGACACCGCCCGGAATGTCATCGACATCAAGCGCCGCACCTGCGCCGAAATAAAGCCGCGTCTGCCCATCTACCTCAAAGCTGCGGTGATCCTCGCCGGTCCAGAAGCCCACAGGCTCCTGCGCATCAGTGCTGCGGTTGCGCGGCACGATCCAGACCAGCGTTTCGCGGATTTGCCCCTCGCGCGCGGCATTATACGCGGCCTCTGCCGATGACACACTCATCTCAGGGTTTCCTCCCACTCAAACGATGCGCCCTCGGTGAACACCCGCGCAGCATTTCCGTAATCGCTTCCTGAAACCTGAGCACGACACACCGGCCGCACCAGCTGCACCGAAAGCCCAGCGCTTGCCCCGTCGCGGATATGCGGCTCGACCGCGAAAAGCGGGGTCAGTCCTGCGCCGCTCGCGGTCACATCCTCTGCCAACCGGTGCAGCGCGTAGCGCACCGGGCTGCTGC
>SLQN01000313.1 GCA_007131465.1 Paracoccaceae bacterium | reverse complement strand
TCGGCCAGGTTCCGGGGACCGAGCATTTCCGCAATATCGACCGCCACAAGGTCAGGACCGACCCCGCCATCTTCGCGATCCGGGTGGATGAGTCGCTCTATTTCCCGAATGCCCGCGCGCTTGAGGACCGCATCGTGCAGGCGCTGGCAGAGGCACCGGGTCTGCGCCATGTCATCTTGCAATGCACCGCCATCAACTATGTCGACGCCTCCGCGCTCGAAAGCCTAGAAGCGATCAACCTGCGACTGCGCGACGCCGGGGTGTCGTTTCACTTGTCCGAGGTCAAGGGGCCGGTCATGGACCAACTCCAGCGCAGCCATCTTCTGCAGGACCTGTCGGGAAAGGTGTTTCTGACCCAGTTCGACGCAATGGAGCAATTGTCACCACAGATGACCCGCGACTGCCTGCACTCCGACCGGTGTGAAACCCTGCGCAACACCGCCTGACAGGCAAATGACAAAGGGCGGGTCGCCCCCGCCCTTTGTACAGAACTGCAGACCCGGATCAGGACTGACGCGACTTCAGCGCCGCCAAGGCGCCCGTGACGATCAGCGCTGCCACAGCCGATTTCACGACACCGCCCAGTTGGAAGGGCATCGCACCCGCCGCAATCGCGCCATTCATGTCCAGCGGCGTGATCGTCCAGAGCCACAGCACACCGGGCACGAACAGCAGGATCGCTGGGATCAGCGCGGCCAGGAACAGCCGTCCGAAGCCCCGATCAAGCCCACGCTCGACCAGCAGACCTGTCAGCCAGGCCATCGCCACGAAGCCCAGCAGGAACCCCCCGGTCGGACCGGCCATATAGGCCGCGCCCGCCGCCCCCCCGGCAAAGACCGGAAACCCGATCGCGCCCTGCGCCAGATAGGCCAGCAGCGTGATCCCGGCCAGCCGCGCGCCATAGGTCAGCCCGATGAGCGAGATCGCCAGCGTCTGCAAGGTCATCGGAACCGGATACATCGGCACGCTGACTTGCGCCGACATGCCCACCAGAACCGAGCCTGCAACAACCATCGCCACCTTGCGCAGAAGCGAGGTGTCAGCGCCAAGTGTCGTCATGAGTGGAGAATGAGCCATCAAGGACCCCCTTTTGCGAATATCCCGTTGCCGAGAGTTATGCGACAGCCGCGCGCCTGTGGCAAGAGTGTGCGAAAGCCCATGTTGCAGGTTGCACCCATAGGCGTTTGCGTCTAAGGGGCAGTATCTTTCCGCGAAGGTTTTCACCGGTGCAGCTCTCGTAGGCAGGGGCGGAAGGATCATTGCCCTGTCTTTTGAAATGCGCCAAGATACATGAATGGAGATCGCATGCCGCTTTACGAGCATGTCATGATCGCGCGTCAGGACCTGTCGAACACACAGGCAGAAGCGCTGGTCGAACATTTTGGTGCTATCCTTGCCGACAATGGCGGCACGCTCGTCGAGAACGAGTATTGGGGCATCAAGACACTGGCCTACAAGATCAACAAGAACCGCAAGGGGCATTTCGCCTTTTTGCGCACGGACGCGCCCGCAAGCGCCGTTCAGGAAATGGAACGTCTGATGCGCCTGCATGATGATGTGATGCGCGTGCTGACCATCAAGGTTGACGCGCATGAGGAAGGCCCTTCCGTGCAAATGCAGAAACGCGATGACCGCGACCGTGATCGCGAACCGCGCCGCCGCGCGTCTTGAGGAGGATCTGACCCATGGCTACAAAACCGTTTTTCCGCCGTCGCAAGGTCTGCCCCTTCTCGGGCGACAATGCACCGAAAATCGACTACAAGGATGTGCGCCTGCTGCAGCGCTACATCTCGGAGCGCGGCAAGATCGTGCCGTCACGCATCACGGCCGTTTCGGCCAAGAAACAGCGCGAACTGTCCCGCGCCATCAAGCGTGCGCGGTTCCTGGCCCTGCTGCCCTACGCTGTGAAATAAGGAGATCCGGACATGCAAGTGATCCTTCTGGAACGCGTGGCCAAGCTTGGCCAGATGGGCGACGTGGTCAATGTCAAGCCCGGCTATGCCCGTAACTACCTGCTGCCGCAGGGCAAGGCACTGCGGGCATCGAATGACAACATCAAGTCGTTCGAGCATCGCAAGGCCGAGCTTGAAGCCCAGAACCTCGAAACCCGCAAGGAAGCCGCGGCCGTAGCCGCCAAGCTGGACGACGAAAGCTATATCGTCATCCGTCAGGCATCCGACGGTGGCGCACTTTATGGGTCGGTCAGTCCGCGCGATGTTGCCGATCTGCTGGCCGAAGCCGGTGTCAGTGTCGAAAAGCGCCAGATCGTCATCAAGACGCCGATCAAGGCGCTGGGTTTGCACCGCGCGCTAATCAACCTGCACCCCGAGGTCGAAGTCGAAATCGGCCTGAACGTGGCGCGCTCGGTCGAGGAAGCTCAATTGCAGGCTTCGGGCAAGTCCATCCAGGAACTGGCCGCTGAAGAAGAAGCGGCCGCAGAATTCGAGATTTCGGAACTGTTCGACGATATCGGCGCGGCGGGCATGGATGACGACGACCCCCGCGACACAGGCGACAGCGCGGATCCGCGCGACGCCTGAGACCGCGAATTTCTTCAAGACAGGATGCAAGGCCCACGAGGATGTGGGCCTTGCGCAAATGGAAAATTCATTCATCTGGCCGCGATTTCTGGAAATTTCGCGTTTTGTTCCCGTCAAAACCGGGACAATGCGCCTCTTTGGCGTTCAACGGCTTGTAAACTCCTGAAATCTGCCTTACATATTCATAGATTTGCAGATTAGCCTCCACTGTGACGATCGTTCAGGGACACAATCAGGATATCTCGCATGATGTTGGATCAGAGAACGCCCACCAAAGAAAACCCTGCAGCCGAGGATCTCAGCGTACGTGATTCTGAGGATCGCAAGGACCTCGCGCCAGTCGATATGATCGAGCAGGCGCAGGCGGCGGCGGCTTTGCTCAAGGCGCTCGCCCATGAAGGGCGGCTGATGATCCTGTGCTACCTGTCCTCGGGCGAGAAATCCGTGACCGAACTGGAGCATCTGTTGCAGACGCGGCAGGCAGCCGTCAGTCAGCAACTTGCCCGGCTTCGGCTGGAAGGGCTGGTGTCATGCCGCCGCGAAGGCAAGACGATCTATTATGCACTGCATGACCCGAAGGCCGCGCGCCTTATCGGGGTTGTTTACGACATGTTTTGCGCGCAGGCACAGCCCAAGCCCTGACCTTCCCGGCCAGACCCGTATTTCGCCCCCGGTGATCCACGATCACCGGGGGTTTCTTGTGCCTTCAGAACAAAAGTGATGGCAGCCAGAGCACGATGCCGGGGAAGACGAACAGCAACGCAATCGCGACAATCTGCAGGATGACAAAGGGCACGGCGCCCCTGTAGATCATGCCGGTGCTGACCGAATTGGGCGCAACGCCGCGCAGGTAGAACAGCGAGAAGCCGAAAGGCGGCGTCAGGAAGGATGTCTGCAGATTGACCCCGATCATCACCCCCAGCCAGACCGGGTCTATCCCCAGCAGCAGCAGTGTGGGGGCCGTAATCGGAAGGACGATGAAGATGATCTCGAACGTATCGAGGATGAAGCCCAGAACGAACATGATGATCATGACCGTGATCATCGCTCCCATCGCGCCGCCGGGCATCGAGGTCAGGAACTCGCGCACAAGGTTGTCCCCGCCCATCTGGCGAAAGACGATGGCAAAGACCGACGCACCAAAGAGGATGATGAAGATCATCGAGGTGACGACCGCCGTGCGCCGCGCCACTTCGGAGAACACCTTGAAGGACAGCCGCCAGCGCAGCGCCGCCAGCAGCGTGGCCCCGACGGCGCCGACTGATGCCGCCTCGGTGGGTGTGGCGATGCCGCCAAGGATCGAGCCCAGGACAGCGCCGATCAGCATCAGCGGTGGCACAAGCGCGAACAGGATTTCCTTCCACAGGCCCTGCTTTTCCTCGGGCGGGACAGGCGTTGCCGGGCAGCTTTGCGGGTCGGTGATCGCCTTGAAGAGGATATAGGCAATGTAGAGACCCACCAGCAGGAACCCGGGCAGAATCGCGCCTGCGAACAGATCACCCACGGACACTGTCTTGGGCGCAAAATTGCCAAGGCTCATCTGTACCTGGCTGTTCATGCCCGCGATCATGTC
>SLQN01000079.1 GCA_007131465.1 Paracoccaceae bacterium | reverse complement strand
TGCTGGCGCAGGGCTTTCCTTCCAGGGCGATCTTGGCGAGCCTGTTCTTGGCGACGCGAACAGCCCCACCCGCATCACGCATGCGTGCGCGCAGGACCTGCATCTCGGCAACCGTGAGGCCAGCGTATTGTGCAACCACAATCACGCCAGAGCTTTCGAAGATCTGGCCGAGTTCCTCGACCACTTTCTCTTTTTGGGCTCTATCCACAGGGTCTCTCCAATTATCAGAGGGTTTCCCCTCCGGCTCGTTTTGTCAGGCCGGACCGGCCTGAGCGAATGTCCAAACGGGCATTTCCAATATCGCCCGAGGAATGCCTCGGTGTATTGTCTCACTCCCGTCTCGGGCAGGAATTACGATGGCATTCCATCACCCACCGTCTCGGACGAATCATCGCGGCGGACAGACAAACGCCTCCCACCACGACGGGGGGTCTCTAGACGCTGTGGCCAGGTTTGCCAAGGGCAAAAACGCGCAGCGCCACCACAGCCTGTGGTTGTGGCCAGATTTCGCCCGCAAGATGCTATTGCGTACCCTGAAGCTGAGAGCGGTAATATTCAGCCTCGGCACGGGCTTCGCGCAATCCGGCCATCGCCGCTTCCAGTTCGGCCTCGGTCTGGCTCAGCCGCGCGGTCAGGTCACGTTCGCGTGTCTCGACGTATTCAATCGCCTGGTCGCGGATTTCCTCGGCCTCATGCAGCGCCTGCGCCATGCGATCCAACTCGCCCAGATCCTGCTGGCGCACACGCGTGAAACGATGCACCAGCCAGTTCGCGAACCACCCCAGCGCAAAGGCGACGAACAGGATGACAGCCGTGACAATGACAAATTCCGTGCGGTTCATCTTTCCCTCTCATCCGCTGCCATTCCGGCGCGTCGACTCATCTTTCCGGGCGCGGCGCGGGGCGCGTGCTGTCGCCTGCCCCTTGCGTGACAACAATCTCCAGTCCGGACTCGTCGCGCGGTTCGGGCACGATTTCCTCCAGGTCGGCAACATCGCCCCCGGCCCTCTCGATCCGTGCCGCCTCGGCCGACACGCCGATCAGCTTGAACTCTATGCGACGATTGGCCTCGCGCCCCCCGGCAGTCGCATTGTCGGCAATCGGGAATTCCGGGCCATACCCCTTGGCGACGAAATCCGACACCATCGCGCCCCGTGCCATAAGTCCTGCGACGACAGCCTCGGCGCGTTGCTGGCTGAGTCGCATGTTGGTCTCGAGCCGTCCCTGGCTGTCGGTATGCCCGCCCACCTCGATCTCCAGCCTGCCGCATTCGGTCAGGATCTCGGCAATCTGGTCGAGCACCTGGGCTGACTCGGCTACAACCGAGGCTGAGCCCGGGTCGAAGGTGATCTGCTGATCTTCGAGAACCTCACCGATCCAACGCTCGCAGCGCGCGGGTGTTGGCTGCATGGCGACCGGGTCATAACGTTCGTCATAGGCCACGTCGAGGTTGAACACGGCTCCCCTGCCGAGCCTGTCGACCAGCACCCGCGAAATCCGGTCTGACGCCGATACATCGCCTGATACGCCCTGGATGTCGATCCGGTCGGGGCGGATGCGGACCTGCCCATGTTCCAGTTCGGCCAGCGCATCAATCGCCAGAAGCGCCCGCACCGGCCAGCCCTCGGGCAGATCGGGGTCGATGCGCGCGGTCATGCGCACGGCACCCAGCCCGAATTCGCTCTGCGCCAGCGCCGTCACCGCGTCACGCAGCCGCTCGTCGATCAGGCGACCGCGCAAGGTAACCACACCTTCGGCCGAACGGATTGCCACGAATTCCAGCGAGTCCTCGGCGCGACCCGCGCTCTCCTCGCCAGGGGGCAGGCGCGTTGCCTGAAGCGAGAAGACATCGGGCAGACCGTTTTCCAGCGCGCCCACGACCCGGTCGAACTTCTCGGCTGGCACCTCGTTCGGCACGATCATGGTGATATCGGTGTCGGACATGGTGACCGAACCCGCCCCCATCTCGGCAACGGCGCGAATGGTCTCGATCGCGCCGGTCTGCCAGCGCGGGGTGGGACTGCCAAGGCCAACCGCGCATTCCAGAACGCCGGACGCACCGGCAGCGCGACCGGCCTGAAGGATGGCGTTTCGCGACTCCGGCGTGTCGGCAGAACAGGCATCGAAGCGTGCACCATCCTCGTCCCTGACGAAACGCAGGGTAAAGGGGGTGATAACCGGGCGCGGCGCCGAAATGCTGACCGATGTTATCAGCCCGCGAGGCCGGTCTCGCACAAGCCTGTCGCGGATTGCGTTGCGCTCACGCTCGCTTTGCGCCAGCCCTGTCACCTCGACCTGGTCGGCTGAAATCGAAATCTTGCTGACCGGAATCAAGGTCAGCGCATCCAGACCGAACCTGACGGCCTGTTCCCATCCGAAGGGCACGGGATGGCTGGCCGTTTCAAGCATGTCGAAGGCCGAGATCTCGGGGTCCACGGCCTCGATCCGGGCAATGATATCCCCGGTACCCAGACTGGCTGGCACCAGCCCGATCACGGAAACATCCAGCCCGTTGCGAAGCAATTCGATGGAAAAGCGCGGCGCGGCAACATCCATGGACGGGGCGACAGTCACATTGTCGATGACGCGCTCTGCCGCGACAACCGTGCTGACGGCACTGAGCGCGCGAAAGCGCGTCGCCTCGGAAGGCGCCTCGCCCGAGAGGAACAGAAGCAGCCCGTCGGTGGAAACCCCGGCCCAGTCCAGATTCTCCGCTGCCAGAATATTGCGGGCATCACGCGCAACGACATGCTCGATTCCGCGCACGGCAAGACTGGCCGCCATCATCGAAAGCGCTGCCGCGAGCGCAAAGGCGGCCGCCATCAACAGATAGGCCCTGCGGGTGCCCTGAACCGAGCCAGCCAGCGCGCCAAGGCGCAGCAATACAGACAAGCGATGTTCCCTCATGCAAGTCCCCTAGCGCCAAGGCGCGACGGGCGCAATCACACGAAAAGCGTGATGGCAAGAAACAGCGCAACCAACAAGCCCGCATCACGGTTCGAGCGGAACAGGCGCAGACACATCTGCGTGTCGTTGATGTCCAGCTTGGCAAGCTGCCAGTTCATGTGCCCGCCCAGTGCCCAGGCCCCGGCCAGGCCGATCGACATTTTCAGCGGGTCGGCCAGCGGCGCCAGCGCATAGATGATGGCGAGCGACATCAGCACGACAGTAGCTATCAGAAAGCCACGCAACCAGGTTTCGGTATTCTCGCCAAAGAGCCGTGCGGTGGACTTCACCCCGATCAGTTCATCATCCTCGCGGTCCTGATGGGCATAGATCGTATCGTAGAACAGTGTCCAGCTTATCCCCGCCAGATAAAGGAACACTGCGGGCAGGCCCAGTGACCCGGTCTGCGCGGTCCAGGCCAGCAGTGCGCCCCAGTTGAAGGCAAGCCCCAGAAAGACCTGCGGCCACCATGTAAACCGCTTGGCGAACGGATAGATCGCGACCAGCGCCAGTGACAGGATGCCCAACCCCACCGCCGCCCAGTTGAAGGTGAACAGGATCAACGCGGCGACCCCGGATTGCACGCCCATCCAGATCATGGCTTCGCGCACACTCACCTGCCCCGAGGGAATAGGGCGCGAGCGGGTGCGGGCGACCTTGTCGTCGATGTCGCGGTCGGTGATGTCGTTCCAGGTGCAGCCTGCGCCGCGCATCAGGAACGCCCCTATTGCGCAGCCCAGGAATATCCAGAAGGTCAGCCAGCCTGCGGTATCGGGTGCTGCGGCGGCCCCCAGGAAAGCTCCCCACCAGCACGGCAGAAGCAACAGCCAAGTGCCGATGGGCCGGTCGGCGCGTGACAGGCGCAGATATGGTTTCAGATCATCCGGGGCATAGGCGTCAACCCAGTTGAGCGCAGGCGCGTCGGCCACCCGCTGGGGTGGTTCCTCACCCTCTGGCCTTTGCTCTGGCTCGGTCATATTGTCACCCTCATGGTCACGACGCGCGCGAAAATCCGCCTCTTTGTAGAGCAGCCCTTGGGCGAGGGGCAAGAGATAGCCCTGTCGCAGGCGCAATCGCACTATCTGGTCAATGTCATGCGGCAGGGTGCCGGTACCGCAATCGCACTGTTCAACAACCGCGATGGCGAATGGCTGGCGCATCTGACCCAGGCGGGCAAAC
>SLQN01000462.1 GCA_007131465.1 Paracoccaceae bacterium | reverse complement strand
TGGTAACCCCCAACAACCCGACCGGGATGGAATACCCGCCCGAGCTTATCGCGGCCTTCCGTGACCTTGCCCGCGCGCGCGGGCTGGCCCTTATCATCGATGAAACCTACCGCGATTTCCACAGCAGCGATGGCCCGCCCCATGCGCTGTTCACGGACCCGGACTGGGATGACACGCTGATCCATCTCTACAGCTTTTCCAAGGCCTACCGGCTGACCGGCCACCGCGTCGGCGCAATCGCCACCAGCCCCGAACGGCTGCATGAAATCGAGAAATTCCTTGATACGCTGACCATATGCCCGACGGGCTTGGGCCAGCGCGCGGCCCTCTGGGGGCTTGAAAACCTTGGCGACTGGCTGGAGGGAGAACGCGCCGAGATCCTGCGCAGGCGGGACGCACTGCGCGACGGGTTCGCGCAGCTTGACGGCTGGGACCTGCGCAGCAGCGGGGCCTATTTCGGCTATGTCGCCCCGCCATTCGCAGAGCCGTCGGATGTGCTGGCGCAACGTCTGGTGCGGGACGCGGGCCTTCTGGTCCTGCCCGGCACCATGTTCGTCCCCAAAGGCGACCCGAGCGGCGCGCGCCATCTGCGGATCGCCTTCGCCAATGCCGATTGCGCCGGCCTGTCCGATCTCACAAGCCGCTTGGCAAAACTTGAAGGCTGAGTGCTTGCCCCGGCAGGCGGCTTTGCATACACACACCAAGGCAAGGCGGCACGGATTTCAGGCGCGAGTAGAGAAACAGCATGGCCAAGACACAACCGAAGATGAAGATGAGCGCGAAGAACATCGCCGCCGGGTTCCTGATGGCCCTGCTGGCACTCAGTCTTCTGGGCTTCGGGGTCGAGGGGTTTGGTGGTCGGACACAGAATGTCGCCTCGGTCGGGGATCGCAACATCAGCGCGAACGAGTATGCCCGTGCGCTGCAAAACGAGATGCGCGCGCTGCAAAGCCAGTTCGGTCAGGCTGTCACGATGGAACAGGCACGGCTGTTCGGGCTGGATCAGGTGGTGCTGGAGCAACTGGTCACTGGCGCTGTTCTGGATAACGAGGCCGCGCGCATGGGCGTCTCAGCTGGCGACAGTACGGTGCAGCGCGAAATCCTGCAAATCAGTGCCTTTCAGGGGCTGGACGGCCAGATCGACCGCGAGGCCTACCGCTTTGCGCTTCAGAACGCCGGTATGAACGAAGGCGAATTCGAAACGTCGATCCGGGAAGATGTGGCGCGCTCGATCCTGCAGCTGTCGGTTGTCAGCGGGGCCTCTGCCCCCGAAATGATCGTCACGCCACTTCTGGACTTTCAGGCCCAGACGCGCGATCTTTCCGTCACCACACTGACCGCGCAGAACCTGCCTGCGCCTGTAGGCCTGCCGGATTCTGATACCTTGCAAGCCTTCTATGCCGTCAATCAGGACAACTACATGCAGCCCGAAGGCAAGCGCATCGCCTATGCCTGGATCACCCCCGACATGGTGATCGATACGCTGGAGGTTGACGAGGACATCCTGCGCAGCGCCTATGAGGCGCGGCGCGGACAGTTTGTCCAACCCGAGCGGCGTCTGGTGGAGCGTCTGGTCTTTGCCGATACCGCCAGCGCCGAGGCGGCGCTGGCGCGGATCAATGACGGCACGGCCACCTTCGAGAGCCTGGTTGCCGAACGCGGGCTGGATCTGGAAGATACCGACATGGGCGATGTCAGCCGCACCCAGCTTGGGGCAGCGGCGGATGCGGTCTTTGGCCTTGATGCACCGGGGATTGCAGGCCCGGTCGAGACCGCGCTTGGCCCGGCCCTGTTCAGGATGAACGCGATCCTCGCCGCGCAGGAAACCAGCTTCGAGGACGCGCGCGATCAGTTGCGCGAGGAACAGCTTTCCGACCTCGCGCGCCGCGCCCTGTCGGATGACTACGACCTTTACGAGGATCTGCTGGCCGGGGGCGCGAGTGTTGCTCAACTGGCTGATGAAACCGAAATGCGCGGCGGCCAGATCGACTGGCGTCCGGGTGTGAGCGACGGCATTGCCGCATACGAGGCCTTCCGCGAGGCAGCGCAGAACCTGCGCGAAGGGGATTTTGCCGAAATCGGCGTGCTGGAAGATGGCGGGCTGTTCGCGCTGGAATACCTCGAAACGCTGCCGTCCGCGCCGCGCCCGCTGGATGATATCCGCACACAGGTCGTGGCAGACTGGCAGAATACGCAAATCCTCGACGCACTGAGCGCACAGGCAGATGCGGTGGAACAAGCGCTGCGGTCCGATGCCGAAGCGGCCCCGGTTGCGTCGGTCCGCTTCGACGGCATGCGCCGGACCGATTTCCTGCCCGACCTGCCCCGCGATCTGTCGGCCGCAGCGTTCGAGATGGAACCCGGCGACATCCGCCGCATCGAGGGCACGAACCGTGTTCATGTGCTGCAACTTCATGGCGTCCAGAGCCCAGACACGATGCTGGACGACGTGCAGGACCTGCGCGCCGCGCTGGCGCGGCAGGTCGAACAGAGCCTTGCGCAGGACCTGTTCGACTATTTTGCAGCCAGCCTGCGCGACGGCACCGCGATCCAGATCAACCAGCAGGTGATCGACGCCGTTCAGACAAATTTCTGAGGGACCATGGCCCAGCTTACCCCCGATTTCGTGGACTTCGACGCTGGCTGGCGTCGGAGTGAAAACCAGCTTGTCTATGCGCGGCTCGCAGCCGATCTGGACACGCCGGTATCGCTGTATCTGAAACTCGCCGGGGCCAGCAGGGACAGTTTCATCCTTGAATCGGTCACGGGTGGCGAAGTACGCGGGCGCTATTCCATGATCGGAATGAAGCCGGACCTGATCTGGGAATGCCGCGACGGCGCCAGCCGGATCAACCGGGACGCGCGCTTCGACCCGGACGCCTGGCAGTCGCTGGAGGGCAACCCGCTGGCGACCCTGCGCGCTGTGCTGGGTGAAAGCCGCATCACCATGCCCGAGGGCCTGCCCGCCGCCTCTGCCGGGCTGTTCGGCTATCTGGGATATGACATGATCCGGCTGGTCGAACACCTGCCCGACGTGAACCCCGATCCGATTGGTGTGCCCGATGCGGTGATGCTGCGCCCGTCCGTTGTCGCGGTACTGGACGGGGTGAAGGGCGAAGTGATTGTCGTCTCGCCCGCCTGGACGGGATCGGGCCTGTCGGCGCGCGCGGCCTATGCGCAGGCGGCAGAGCGGGTCATGGATGCCGTGCGCGATCTGGAACGCGGCGTCCCGCAGGCCCCGCGCGAATTGCGCAGCGATGCCGCCCCCCTTGGCGCGCCGCAGTCGAATTTCACCAAACCCGACTATCTGGCAGCGGTGGAGAAGGCGAAAGATTATATCCGCGCGGGCGACATCTTTCAGGTCGTGCCCTCGCAGCGCTGGGCGCAGCGCTTCGCACTGCCGCCCTTCGCCCTCTATCGGTCCCTGCGCCGCACCAATCCGTCGCCCTTCATGTTCTATTTCGACTTCGCGTCCAGCGCGGGGCCGTTCCAGATCATCGGGGCCAGCCCGGAAATTCTGGTGCGGCTCCGCGACGGTGAAGTCACAATCCGCCCCATCGCAGGCACACGCCCGCGCGGGGCCTCGCCAGAGGAAGACCGCGCAAACGAGGCTGACCTTCTGGCCGATGAAAAGGAACTGGCCGAGCATCTGATGCTGCTGGATCTGGGCCGCAACGATGTGGGCCGCGTGGCCAGGATCGGGACTGTGCGCCCGACCGAGGAATTCATCATCGAACGCTACTCCCACGTCATGCATATCGTGTCGAACGTGGTGGGCGAACTGGCCGAAGGACAGGACGCACTATCCGCCCTGCTGGCCGGGCTGCCGGCGGGCACAGTCTCGGGTGCGCCGAAAGTGCGCGCGATGCAGATCATTGACGAGTTGGAGCCGGAAAAGCGCGGCGTCTATGGCGGCGGCGCGGGCTATTTCGCTGCGAATGGCGAGATGGACATGTGCATCTGCCTGCGCACGGCCGTGCTGAAGGACGAGGTGCTGTATATTCAGGCCGGTGGCGGCGTGGTCTATGACAGCGACCCCGAGGCCGAGTATCAGGAAACCGTCACCAAGTCCCGCGCCCTGCGGCGCGCGGCCGAGGATGCGGGACGCTTTGCAGGCGGCAACGGCTG
>SLQN01000335.1 GCA_007131465.1 Paracoccaceae bacterium | reverse complement strand
GTCTCGCGGTCATACATGATCATGTCGGAATGGCGCAGCTTGCCGGAGACACCGAAGGTATGCCGCTCCCCGTCCACGCGCGCGTCAAACACCATGGCGGAATTGCAAAGCGGGCAATAGGTGACAGCAATGGGCAGCCCGCCCACCACGTCATTCACGATCTCATGCCACATCAGATAGCGGATCGGATAAGCGCGCGGGGCTTCGCCCTCGACCTCATAGGTCAGCACCGGCTCGCGGTCATTCAGCCGGGTCTCATCCGCGACAGGGATATGCGCAGGTTCCCAGATGGCCGGAATGCCGTCTTTCGGCGGCCCGCCCGAGATGACCTCGGCAAAGTCGATGGTGGTGCGGGTGAAGTCGGTCTGCGGCCATTCGCGTTCCCATTGCGCCGGATCGGCACCGGCGGTGGTGGCAAGGACGACAAGAATCGGGGCGGCAAGGTAACGGAGCGAGCGCATCGAATTCTCCTTCAATCACGGACAAGGGCAGTGCTGAACCTGCCGGAAGCAGGCAGGCAGCGCGCCGGGTCAGGCGCGTGGATGGGCGTTGCAGTATAGCACAGCGGCACGGCAAAATGCCCCGAAATTTCCGGGGTCTGGCTGGACAGGTCAAGATGGTCGATCACAATTGCACCGGCAGGAAACTCGACCGGCGACACCCAGTAATCGCGCCATCCCTCGGGCCGAAAGCTGATCCGTGCATCATGGGGCGCGTCGCCGGTGCGCGCGCCGGGGGGCAGGGCCAGTTCCAGAACAAGTGTCGCAATCCCGTCCTTCCCCTCGATACTGACGGCATCGACCGACATGAACCGGGTGAACCCGGTGCGCGCACCCTCCATCTGGGGTGTGAAGGTATGCGTGGTTCCGTCGAACGCGAGGCTCAGCACAGGCTCGGCCAAGGCATGCGTGCCGAACCCGACAAGGACACTTGCCGCAAGCATGATCTGAGAGGCGAAATGTCCCACCCGTGTTATCCTTCCTCAGAGTTTCGGCGCACAGGGCGTGGCCTTGGCTGACGTCCTGCGCTGTAGCGTGGCGTGATGCGCAGGTCAGTTCTGGACGCGGTATTCCGGTTCCATGAACAACAGGTCATCAGTATCGCTGGCCCCCATATGGCAGGCGGCGCAGAAATACATCCCGTCCGAATTCTCGCCCAGCGTCCGGCCCATCAGCGACCCGTCGGGCATGATGGCGGTGTAGATCCAGTCATTGGTGTCGGGCGACATTCCGGCCTCGGCCTTCTCCATCAGGAACAGGGTTTCCCACAGCGCCTCGCCACTGGCATTGATGCTGAATGTGGGCTTGGCAATGATGCCCCCCGCCGGGATTGCGTCAACCTGTTCGAACATGCCGTATTGCTCGGCAGCAATTGCATTGGCGTGGTTGGTGGCAAACCTCTCCCCATGGGTGAAGCTGATATAGGGCGTGGCGGCGAAATTCGTCCAGCCCGCAAACTCGCGCCCCTCGCTGCGGTCGGACCCGGACCAGGAGGCCCGCACGATAGCGCTGTCACTTTCCATCGCGGCCTGTTCGTTCATCGACTCCATCAGGCATTCATAAAGCGCCTGCAACTCCGCGTCGCTGACATCTGGCGGGGGGGCTGCTGCCGCGCAGGGATTTGCTGCGCATGGGTTAGCGGCACATGGATTGGCAGCGCAGGGGTTAGCTGCACAGGCGTTGGCCGCGCAGGGGTTGGCGGCGCAGGGGTTGGTTGCGCAAGGGTTAGCCGCACAGGGGTTGGCGGCGCAGGCATTGGTTGCGCAAGGGTTAGCCGCGCAAGCATCAGCGGCACAGGGAGCAGCAGCGCAGGGGGCGCAAGTCGCGCAGGGATTGGCAGATGCCTCCTGAAGACCTGGGACGAAACACCCACTGGCTGCTCCACCAGCCGCTGCGCAGGGGTTGGCCGCGCAGGGATCTGCTGCACAAGGATTGGCAGCACACGGGTTTGCAGCCGCGCACGGATCAGCCGCACAGGGGTTGGCGGCACATGGATTAGCGGCGCACGCGTTCGCCGCACAGGGATTAGCCGTGCAGGTGCTTGCCAACGCGGCCCCGCCGGAGGTGAACGCAACCACCCCGGCACTGCCGAAAGCACCAGCACCGAGCATGAGCGCCATCGTCAAGGCGGTGGTGGACCGCAGGCCCGCCCGCGCCTTGGGTGTGTGCCCGTGCGATATCCCGGTGGGCTTGGCGTTCCGGCTTGAGAATATGGACATTGTCATCTCCCTGATGTGTCTGTCACCTTGTCATTGTCGCGCACGCGCGACACGATGACAGGACATTCGGGCGTTCCCGCGCAAGGGTTACAAAAATATCTGTCCTGCTGCGTAACTTTCTGTGGCCCGCAGCGAATAACACCAAGATGACACAGGGACAGGGCCTTGGGATGAGCGCGACCAGAAGCGAGAGCCAAACGCAGCGTGCCCGACCGCCATTGGAGGTGTTGATGCGGCGTGCCCAAGGCGGGGATGCCGAGGCTTACCGCGCACTTCTGGACGAGGTTGCCAAACGCATGCGCCGGTTGGTGCGCCGCCGCGCGCCGTGGCTCCAGCCATCAGATGTCGAGGATATGGTGCAGGATATTCTGCTGTCGCTGCATCAGGCGCGGGGCACATGGGACCCGGCGCGGCCCTTCCTGCCCTGGATTGTGGCCATCGCGCGTTCGCGCCTGGCCGATAATGCCCGCAGATATGTGCGCCGCACGGCGATTGATGTCGCCGCATCGGATCTGGCTGAAACCTTCAGCGACATGCGAACGAATACAAATGCAGAGAATGTCGTGAACCTGCTGTCGGTCCAGAAGGCGATGGGAGACCTGAGCAAGGCTGAAAGACAGGCTGTCGAATTGCTGCGCTTGCGGGAAATGACCCTTGCCGAGGCCGCCGCAGCCAGCGGATCAACCGTTGCCGCATTGAAAGTGGCGATGCACCGGGCCAAACTGAAGATGAAAGCCACGCTCTGGAAGGATGACACGCCGTGACCCAAGGCGAGACCCATAGCACCGGAACCGACGCGCTGATCGCGCGTCTGGCGCAGGATGCCCTGCCTGTGCACCCCCTGCCGCATCCGGCGCGGCGCATGCTGTCATGGGCGGTTGTGGCGCTGCTGTTCGGGATGGCGATGGTCTGGGCCATCGGGCCGCGCCCGGATCTGGCCCAGCGTCTGGGGGATGGGCGCTTTCTGCTGGAACAGGGGGCCGCTCTCGCCACGGGTCTGGCGGCAGCAGTTGCCGCGCTGTCCATGACCGTGCCGGGCGCATCGCCATTGTTGCGGCTGCTGCCGGTCGCACCGGGTGCGGTCTGGGTCGGGACGCTGTCGGTCGGGTGCCTGCGGGACTGGTGGCGCCTTGGCCCGGAGGGGTTGCAGATCACGCCCGACCCGGCCTGCCTGTTCTATATCGCACTTATCGGGTCCCTTCCTGCGCTGGTGCTGCTGTCGATGTTGCGCCGGGGCGCGCCGCTTGCCCCGCGCTGGACCACTCTGCTGGCCGCCCTCGCCGCTGCGGGTCTTGGCAATTTCGCGCTGCGCTTTTTCCACATGCAGGACGCGGCCCTGATGGTGCTGGTCTGGCAAGTGGGGTCTGTCGCCCTGCTCGCGGGGTTGGCCGGGCTTACGGGCCGCCAGTTGCTGCCATGGTCGGCGCGCCCGGTGATCTGATACCTTCTCATCTGACCTTGAAGGAACCCCGATGTCCTTGCCCAGAGTTGATCTGACGACCCTGCCCCCGGACGCCTTGCGCGCCATGCAGGCCGCTGGGGAGGAGGTCGCCGAATGCACGCGTGTCTTGCGCAAGGCACGGCTGAATGTCGTGGGCGAGGTGCTGAAAGGTCAGGGCCAGTTTGTCCGCCTGACGCATTATCCGCAGGGCGATGTTTTTGACGCGGAAACGCAGTCGCAATACTACTACCACGCCCATCGGGACGGCGAACATGGCCATTTCCATCTGTTCCTGCGCGCCAAAGGCATGCCCGCCGGCTGCGCGCCTGCGCCAGAGGCAGCAGGGCGGGACTGGCCTGCGGGGGATGCGGCGCTCTCGCATCTGGTTGCGATCTCGATGGACCGTTTTGGGACGCCAACAGGGCTGTTCACCACCAATCGCTGGGTCACGGCCGAAACATGGTATCCGGCG
>SLQN01000026.1 GCA_007131465.1 Paracoccaceae bacterium | reverse complement strand
ATGAACGACATGAACCAGATCGCGACTGCGACATAGGCAAATGGCCATGCCGCCCATGCGACCGAACCCCAATGCAGATCTGCGGTCACTGGGGCGATCCGTTCGCGCAGCATCAGGATCAGGCCCTTGATGGCAACGATCCCGCCACAGATCACCATCAACCAGGCACCGATACTGGGCACCAGTCCCGGCGGCATCCGCGCGAAGGGGTTGGACCCGGCGTAGTTCGGTATCATCCAGAGCAATGCCAGCAGCCCCATTCCGGCCACGGCAAGCCCCGACCAAAAATCTGATCTTGGCATAACCACCATCCCTAGGATTTGCGACTTGTCGATGTCGCTTTTGGGGCAGGTTTGCATGTATGAAGTGCCAAAGGCAACCCTTCTGTGGGTGGCGCTGCTGGCTAGAGTACAGAACACGCAATGAAATGCTGCAATGCTATGCGCAGTGAGGCAGGAAAATCCGGGGAAGACCTGTCGCCCGCCCATACTGGTTGTTGCTCGTAAGGCCGGGCAGCTGAAGGTATCGCGGTGGCTGTTGTCTATCTTGCCAGCGATGCGACCAGCTATGTGACCGGGGTGACCATCTCGATAGATGGCTTTCTGAGTCTGCCGTGAGACAAGTGCAGGCACATGGCTGTATCAAGACCTCTCGGCCACTCGACAACCGCCCGGTCGCGCGCTAGGCAAACGTCATGACACCCGACCGGATTCCCGTGCGTGGCCGCCTGAGCGCGCAATACAGGCTTGATGCACTGACATGGCTGCGCGTCGGCGGGCCTGCGGACTGGCTGTTCCAGCCTGCGGATGAGGCTGACCTGTGCGATTTCCTGTCGCAACTCGACCCGGTCATCGCGGTTTTCCCGATGGGTGTCGGCTCCAACCTTATCGTGCGCGATGGCGGGTTGCGCGCTGTCGTCATCAGGCTCGGGCGCGGGTTCAACGGCATCGAGATCGGCGCCGAGGGGATTACGGTCGGGGCTGCTGCGCTGGATGCGCAGGTCGCACGCCAAGCCGCGGATGCCGGGCGCGACCTGACCTTCCTGCGCACCATTCCGGGCAGTATCGGCGGGGCCGTGCGGATGAATGCAGGTTGCTATGGGACTTATGTCGCCGATCATCTGATCGAGATTGTCGCAATCGACCGCGCGGGGCAGCGCTGCACGATCCCGGCGCAGGCGTTGAACCTGCGTTATCGCCAGTCCGATCTGCCCGAAGGAATGGTCATCACCAAAGCGCGCTTCCATGCGCCCGGGGCTGATCCGGCGGCCCTGCATGCGCGCATGACAGATCAGCTTGCCCGGCGCGATGCGACCCAGCCCACGAAAGAGCGCAGCGCCGGATCGACCTTTCGCAACCCGGCCGGGTTCAGTTCCACAGGGTGCGCGGATGACGACCACGCGCTCAAGGCGTGGAAGGTGATTGATGACGCAGGACTGCGCGGCGCGCGTCTTGGAGGCGCGCAAATGTCGCCCAAGCACCCGAATTTTCTGATCAATGCCGCTCAGGCTACGGCAGCAGATCTGGAAGCCCTGGGCGAAGAAGTGCGAAAAAGGGTTTTGCATGCGCGCGGGATTGGGCTAGAGTGGGAGATATTGCGGATTGGTGAAGAATTGCCGGACGCACCCTTGCCTGCGCTGGTGCTTGCACCGGAGGCTGGCAAGCAAGACTGAATAAACCGGGCAACCGGAAAAAAGCGGGCCGGAACAGGCCCCGAGGCAGTGGGAATGGGCATGTCGAGCAGGGCAGCCCCCCGGATATGTGTTCTGAAAGGCGGACTCTCGGTCGAACGCGAGGTGTCGCTGTCTTCAGGGTATGAATGCGCGAAGGCGCTGCGGGTGGCAGGATATGAGGTGATCGAACTGGACGCGCGCGGTGATGTCGCGCAGCGTCTGGTCGAGATCGCGCCGGATATCGTGTTCAACGCGTTGCATGGCCGTTGGGGCGAAGATGGCTGTGTCCAGGGCATTCTGGAATGGCTGCGCCTGCCTTATACGCATTCCGGCGTTCTGTCTTCGGCACTGGCGATGGACAAGGCGCGCAGCAAGATCGTCTATCAGGAAGCCGGCCTGCCGGTGGTGCCTTCTGTCATCGCGCTCAAGGCCGATGTGATGGCAGGGCATCTGATGGCCCCGCCCTATGTCGTCAAACCCAATAATGAGGGCAGCTCGGTCGGCGTTTATCTGGTGACCGAGGAAGCGATGCCACCCGTTCTGGCCGATGACATGCCCGATCTGGTAATGGTCGAGGCCTATGCACCGGGCCGGGAACTTACCACCACGGTCATGGGGGACCGCCCGCTTGGCGTGACGGATATCGAAACCGACGGCTGGTATGACTATGATGCGAAATACCGCCCCGGCGGCTCGCGCCATGTCGTGCCTGCCGACATCCCGCCCGAAATTCAAACCGCATGTCTGGACTACGCATTGCGCGCGCATGACGCGCTGGGATGTCGCGGGGTCAGCCGTACTGATTTCCGCTGGGATGAGGCGCGCGGGCTGGGCGGGCTTATCCTGTTGGAAACCAATACCCAGCCCGGCATGACGCCCACCTCGCTTGTGCCCGAACAGGCCGCATACTGCGGTATAAGCTTTGCGGATCTGTGCCGCTGGATCGTCGAGGATGCGTCATGCGACAGATAAGGCGTGATGCGATGCGCGAGGACTGTTTCAGCCAGCCTGCCCCTGCCGAGGACGTGTCCGATGCACCGCAATCTGCGCTGTCAGGCGGGTTGGATTTCTGGGACCATCTGGCCGCGACCCGCGCGCAGGAATATGCGCAGGAAGATATCCTGGCAGATGTGATCCTGCCCGACCCGCCAGCGCTGCCCCCACAAGGCCAGGGCAGCGCCCGGCTGTCGCTGGGGGACATGTCGGCGGTTCATGGCTTCAGCCTTGCGCAGTCGCTGGATGTCCCCCCACGCGCCGACCTGTCAGACGATGTCTTGCAGGAACCGCCCCTGCAGCCCCTGCCGGAGCATGCATCACTGCTGACCTCGGCCAGCAGTATGGCGCTTGATGCAGCGCATCTTGAGGCGGCAGTGCCTTTTGTTGGTCAGACGCCCTCCGAACGCCCGCGCGCGGCGCGGCGTGGCAAGGGGCAGGGAACCGGGTGGGGCACTGGTCGGCTGGCCTATCGGCTGCAACGCATCTGGCTGACGCCCGCCTACCGGATCGGGTTCAAGATCGGCACACCGCTGGTCGCGGTTTTCGCGGCGGTGGTGTTCTTCCTGCTTGATGATGCCCGACGCGGGGCGATCATGGCGCAGGTCGATGCCGTGTATGATGCCGTGATCGACCGTCCCGAATTCATGGTGACAAAACTGCAACTGCCGAAAATGTCGCCCGAGCTGGAATACACGCTGAACCAGAAGCTTGTTCTTGATCTGCCGAAATCGTCCTTCCGGCTGGATCTCGATGGGCTACGCGCCGAGATCGAAGCGTTGGACTGGGTACGTTCGGCCGATCTGCGGTTGTTGTCGGACGGGGTTCTGGCGCTGTCGGTGACCGAACGGGTCCCCGCGATTCTGTGGCGATCCGCTGTCGGGCTGGAAATGCTGGACAGCGAGGGGGTGCGCGTTGCCTACCTGAGCCAGCGCGCCCTGCGGCCAGAACTGCCGATCATCGCGGGGCAGGGGGCGGACAGGCATGTCGCCGAGGCGCTGGAATTGCTGGATGCCGCTGTCCCGCTGGGGGATCGACTGCGCGGGCTTGTGCGTATGGGTGAACGGCGCTGGGATGTCGTGCTGGACCGTAACCAGCGCATCCGGCTGCCGGAAACCGGCGCTGTCGCCGCGCTGGAGCGCGTGCTCGCGCTGCACCGGGCGCAGGACCTGCTTGCGCGGGACCTGCTGGTTGCCGATCTGCGCAATCCCGGCCGACCCATCCTTCAGATCGGCGAGGGCGCTCTGGACACCCTCCTTGATATTCGTTCCCAGTCCATGGAGGCCATGCAGTGATCCCCGACCCTTATGCCTCGCAACGTGCCATGCGTCAGATGCGCCGCGCCGCCATGCAACGCGGTGTCATCGCCGTGCTGGATATCGGAACCTACAAGATTGCGGCTCTTGTCCTCAAGCTTGATCCCAACACGACGCTGCGCGCGGAACAGGGGATCGGCAACATGGCAGGCCAGGCCGGGTTCCGGGTGATCGGGGCGGGCACGACACGCTCGCGCGGGGTCCGGTTCGGCGAAGTTTCGGCGATGGCCGAGACGGAAAGTGCCATCCGCACCGCGCTTCAGGCCGCACAGAAGATGGCGCAAAGCCGGGTCGACCATGTCACGGTCTGCTTCTCGGGCGGCAATGTGCGGTCCTATGGGCTGGCAGGCGAGGTTGAGATCGAAATCGGAACCGTGGCCGAAAACGATGTCGCCCGCGTCATGGCCGCCTGTGAAATGCCTGATTTCGGGTCCGGGCGCGATGTGATGCATGCCCAGCCGATCAATTTCGCGCTCGATCATCGCACAGGGCTGTCCGACCCGCGCGGCCAGAGCGGGCGCAGTCTTGCCTGCGACATGCATTTGCTGACAGTCGATGCCAGCCTGATCCAGAATGTCTGCAACTGCCTGAAACGCTGTGACGTCGAACTGGCGGGGATCGCGTCAAGTGCCTATGCCACGGGCATGTCCACCTTGGTCGAGGATGAACAGGAACTCGGGGCCGCCTGTATTGATCTGGGCGCGGGGTCGGCCAGCCTGTCCATCTTCATCAAGAAACACATGATCTATGCGGATACGGTCCGCATGGGGGGCGGGCATGTGACCTCGGATATCTCCAAGGGGTTGCAGATCGATTTCGGCACAGCCGAACGCATCAAGACCGTGCATGGCGGGGTTCAGGCCACCTCGATGGATGACCGCGAGATGATCGAGTTGACGGGCGATAGCGGCGACTGGGAAAAGGACCGCCGCCGCGTCAGCCGGGCCGAACTGATCGGTATCATGCGTCCGCGGATCGAGGAAATCCTGGAAGAGGTGCGCGCCCGGCTGGATGCGGCGGGATTCAGCCATCTGCCGAGCCAGCAGGTTGTCCTGACCGGGGGCGGCGCGCAGGTTCCGGGCATCGACGGGCTTGCTGCGCGCATCTTTGGCCAGCAGGTCCGGCTGGGGCGTCCGGTGCGCGTGCGCGGCTTGCCGCAGGCCGCATCGGGCCCGGCCTTTTCGGGCGTCGTGGGGCTGAGTGTGCTGGCGACGCATCCCCAGGACGAATGGTGGGATTTCGACTTGCCTGTCGAAAGTTACCCGGCGCGGTCGCTCAAGCGGGCGGTAAAATGGTTCCGGGATCACTGGTAGCCGCAAAATCTTGTCAACTGCCCGAAACCCGGCGGAAAATACGAATAAAAATGCAACATCTGGTACGGAAATATGACTTTTTTGGTGACCTCAACGCACAAGACCTGTAGGATTTAGGAAAAACAGGTAACCTGGCGCAAAACGGTGGCGCGAAGCGTTGGCCATAAACAAGAGGCGGAGTGAGCACATGGCACTGAATTTCACAGAAAACGCACGTCACGACGACCTGTCCCCGCGGATCACGGTCTTCGGGGTTGGTGGGGCAGGCGGCAACGCTGTAAACAACATGATCGAAAAGGCGCTGGAAGGCGTCGAATTCGTGGTTGCCAACACGGATGCGCAGGCCTTGCAGCAAAGCCGTGCGCCGGGGCGGATCCAGATGGGCGTCAAGATCACCGAGGGGCTGGGCGCGGGTGCGCGGCCCTCTGTCGGCTCTGCCGCCGCCGAGGAAACCATCGAGGAAATCATCGACCATCTGGCCGGGTCGCATATGTGTTTCATCACCGCTGGCATGGGCGGTGGCACGGGCACAGGCGCGGCCCCCATCATCGCGCAGGCCGCGCGGGAACTGGGTGTGCTAACCGTGGGCGTCGTGACCAAGCCGTTTCAGTTCGAAGGCTCCAAGCGCATGCGTCAGGCCGAGGAAGGCGTGGCTGCACTGCAGAAGGTGGTCGATACCCTGATCATCATTCCCAACCAGAACCTGTTCCGTCTGGCGAATGAGAAGACGACCTTCACAGAAGCCTTCGCGATGGCCGATGATGTGCTGTATCAGGGCGTCAAAGGCGTGACAGACCTGATGGTGCGCCCCGGCCTGATCAATCTCGATTTCGCCGATGTGCGTGCCGTCATGGACGAGATGGGCAAGGCGATGATGGGCACAGGCGAAGCCACGGGCGAAGACCGCGCCATTCAGGCCGCCGAAAAGGCGATTGCCAACCCGCTCCTGGATGAAATCAGCCTGCACGGCGCGCGCGGCGTGCTGATCAACATTACCGGCGGGTATGACCTGACCCTTTTCGAGTTGGATGAGGCCGCGAACCGTATCCGCGAAAAGGTGGACCCCGAGGCAAACATCATCGTCGGATCGACCCTCGACCCGGCGATGGAAGGCGCGTTGCGGGTGTCTGTCGTCGCAACCGGCATCGATGTCGAACCCAATACCGAGGTTGTGGAACAGCCGCGCCGCAGCATGAATACTCCGGTGCGCCCGGCAGTTCTTGAAAAACCCGTTAAGGAGCCAGCTCGTGCGGAGGCGCAGCCCCAGCCGCAGTTTGCCAGCCAGCGCGATTATCCCAAGGAAGACGAGCAGCGCACCTTGTTCGAGCGCATGCCGACACCCGAGCCTGTGCGCGACGCCGCGGCGGACCGCTACATGGATGAAGGTCAGGGCCAACGCGCAGTGGCCCCGTCTGGCCAGAGTGTCGAAAGGCCCGCCATGTCCGAACGCTATGGCGAAGTCGCCGGGCGTCAGGCGCCTCAGAAGCAACATCGCAACAATCAGGCTTTCGAACAGGACCTCCACCCCGCGGATCAGAACTACGGTATGTCATCCGGGCAGATGCCGGGTGAGGATTTCATGGCGCCGCGCCGCGCCGCTCCGGGAACGCCGTCGCCCGAAACGCTGGCAAAGCTGCAACGCGCTGTCCAGAAGGCCCCGGAAGGGCGCGGCGCACGCGCCCCTGCCCCCGCCCAGCGCGACATGCCAGACGCAGCACATACCGACAAGGCATCGCGGTTTGGCATCGGGTCGCTGATCAGCCGGATGGCAGGGCATGGGAACGAAGCGGCAGCGCCCGCGAGCCAGCGCCGGGTCGCTCCGCCTGTGACACAGTATGACGAAGACCCCACACCGCAGGGGTCGGATGATCGGATCGAGATCCCGGCCTTCCTGCGCAGGCAGGCCAACTAGGTCCGACCAAGCCAGAGTGACATGATCAAGCCGACCCTCGGTCGGCTTTTTCTATTGCTACAGTCGGGTATGGCGCTTCGGGCGAAAGCGCATTTACACGGCTTGCAATGCCACGGCAGATTGCATAGATCGGTGTCGAGAGGCTGGCGCGGGCAGACGCCTTGCCAACCCGGTCAGGTCCGGAAGGAAGCAGCCGCAGCATTTTCCGTCTGGGTCGCTGTCCAGTCTCTCACCCCTGCTGACCGCATCGGCGCAGTCAGTTCGAAAGGCTGCTGAGATATCCGAACAATTCGCGCGCGCCGCTGCGCAACTGCACATGCATCTCGCTTTGTGCCTGCGGGTTGTTGGTCGTGCTGCGCAGGAACTCTTGCGGATCGGCCAGATAAGCGACGAAATTCTCCTCGGTCCAGCGCGCGCCGGTTTGCGCTGCGGCCTTCAGATCATCTGAATAGAACCGGAACGCGCCATCGGCTGCAAGCGGGCGATTGGCCAGATCGTACAGGTTGGGCGCGCTGCGTCCCCCGCGCGCGAGTTCCGTCCCGTCCGGGGCGATGACAGCGTGGCATGTGCGACAATCGCGCCACCGAGCCTCGTCAGCGATCGCGGAAGATGCCACAAACATCGCCAGAATCAGCGCTACAATTGCAGTCGAACTGTTCATCTACAAAACCCCGGTGAATATTTATGACCTAGCATCTGCGTGCCGACATACAACTGTCTGCGGGTTCACGAAAGCGGCAAATGGTCAAGGCTTCATGCGGTAGCCTTTGCGAAACCAGTGCCAGCACAATCCCGTGATCGCTGCTGTCGTGGCCGCTACGACGCCAAGGCAAAGCAAGGGCGCGGCGTCTGAAGCGCCGATCATCCCGTAGCGTGCCCCGTCGATCAGGTAGAAAACCGGGTTGAAGCGACTGAGCGTTTCCAGAACCGGGGGCAGGCCGCTGATCGAGTAGAATGTCCCCGACAGGAAGGACAGGGGCACAACGATGAAATTGGTGATTGCCGCGATCTGGTCGAATTTGTTCGAGATGATGCCCGCCGCGATTCCGATCGCACCCAGAAGTGCGGCACCCAGCGTCAGAAACGCGACCAGCCAGACCGGGTGCGCGATTGTCTGGCCCAGCAGCACTACCAGAGCCAGCGCGATGACGCCCCCGACCAGCATTCCGCGCGCGATTCCGCCCGCAAGATATCCCATCACCAGTTCGCCAGGCGACAGGGGGGGCATCAGCGTGTCGATGATATTGCCCTGCACCTTCGCGATCACCAGCGAGGATGAGGTATTGGCAAAGCTGTTCTGGATCACGGTCATCATCAGGATGCCGGGTGCCAGGAATGTGGTGAAGTCCACCCCCAGTATCTCGCCGCGCGCAGGCCCGATGGCCAGCGAAAATACGGCCAGAAACAGCCCTGCCGTAACCAGGGGTGCTGCCAGTGTCTGCGTCCAGACCACAAGGAAGCGCTGAATCTCGCGGTTGGCAAGCGCCTGAAGTCCAAGCCAGTTGACCCGCCCGAAGCGCCGGGTTCCCATGGCAAGGCCTAGTCCGTGATCCGTCTGCATGCTGGTCCTCTTGTGGTGTGATGGCGCAGGGGCGTGATTTCCTGCGCGGAGGTGATTGTATTTAGTGTCGTCGCGATGTATTTCATCGTCTCGCCCAACGCCATGGGCAAAGACGATGACACGGGTTGCCCAAGGCCCGCTGCCGCCAGCCAGAGAGAGTCAGCCATGTCCTGGACAGATGAGCGCGTCGACCTGCTCAAGAAAATGTGGAACGATGGGCATTCAGCGTCCCAGATCGCCAAGGAACTGGGGGGTGTGACACGCAATGCCGTGATCGGCAAGGTACACCGGCTTGGCCTGTCGAACCGCGTCGGCCCGGAAACAGAAGCACCGCCTGAACCGCAAGTCAACCCACAGGAGGAGGCGCTGCGCACGCCTGCGGTGGAAGATGATGTGGTCGCGTCAGCGGCGAAAGACGCGCCCAAGACTGCGCCGGTCGTGGACTTCGCGCAGGTCAAGGCCGAGCGGGGCGCAGGTTTGAAACCCGACGAGCCCGCCGCGCCAGAAGAACCTGCCGAGCCCCAGGTCTACCAACCGCGCGCGATCATCCCGGCAGGGCAGCCCTTGCCGCCGCAACCCTCGGCCAACGAGGTTGATCCCGCTGCCCTTGCCACTGTGCGCGAGATCGAGAAGACAGCCCGCAAGCTGACCTTGCTGGAACTGACGGAACGCACCTGTAAATGGCCGATTGGCGACCCGGCGACCGAGGAGTTCTGGTTCTGCGGCCTGCCGGTGAAACCGGGCAAGCCCTATTGCGAAGCTCATGTTGCCGTCGCGTTCCAGCCCATGAGTTCACGCCGGGACCGCAAGCGGTAAAGCGCATGATGGGCGATGCCCTGCGCGGCAATGGCGAACGTCCGGGGACAGGTTGCGTCTGATCGGCAAGCAGCAGGCGCGCCCGCTGTCGCATGGCACAGCAAGGGGCCGCACAGTGTCAGATCAGCATGATGCGGGCCATGCGCGTGTCGGCAACATAATTACAACGCACTTCAATTTCAGAACCGCTACGACGCACCCGCAGCATCACATCGCGGCTGGCATCGCCATTCGCGCCGGTCACGGCGCGCGATCCGACGACCCCCAGGACATCCAGCCCGCGTTCGCGGCCTGCGGCGATGCAGGCCTGTTCGGCCCCCGAGGCTGTCGCGTCACCGACCATGTCGCCTTGCGCGACACCGGTCTGGGCACTGGGTGTTTGCTGTGTCGGGGCAGGGGCCGTTGCGCGCGGCCCCGTCATCATCGGGTTCACTGTACATCCTGACAGGAACACGGCGGCAAGACCGGCCACGGGCCATGCTGCCCTTTTGGGTTTCGACTGCATCATGCCGTGGTCCTCCATGCAAATGTCCGTGTCAGTCTTCGGGTCGCTTCACGCGCGCGGGCCCGCGCCCAGCAGGTCCTGCGCTGCGGCCCGCGCCGCGTCCGTAATCGTATCACCCGAGAGCATTCTTGCAATCTCTTCAACCCGGGCATCAGCGGAAAGCGGCACAACCCTGGAAAGCGTCTGCTCGTTAATCACGGTTTTCTCCACCCGCCAGTGGTGCTGCCCCAGTGCGGCAACCTGTGGCGAATGGGTGACAACCAGCACCTGTGACCCGGTGGCCAGCACAAGCAGACGCCGCCCGACGGCATCTGCCGTGGCACCGCCGACACCCCGGTCGATCTCGTCGAAGATCATGGTGATGCCCGAACTGCCCCGCGACAGGCAGACCTTCAGCGCCAGCAGGAAGCGTGACAATTCCCCCCCCGAGGCAATGCGCGACAAGGGGCCTGACGGCGCGCCCGGATTGGTGGCAACTTCGAAACTTACACCATCACAGCCCTCTGGCCCCGGATCGGCGGGCGTGAAAGCCGTCTGGAACACGGCGCGTTCCATCTTCAGGGGCGCAAGTTCCCGCGCCATTTCTGTATCCAGTTGCAGCGCCGCCGACCGGCGCAGCCGGGTCAGCGCCTGCGCAGCAGCGTCATAGTCAGATTGCGCATTGGCCTGTGCCTGTGCCAGCGCCGCAATATGCTGCGCTCCATTGTCCAGCCGGTCCAGCCGGTCACGCAAACTATCGGCAAGGCTGGCAAGGTCATCGGGCAGGCAGCCATGCTTGCGCGCCAGTCCGCGGATTGCAAACAGCCGGTCTTCGACGGTTTCCAGTGTGCCGGGGTGAAATTGCAGCGCGTCGATCGCAGACTCGACGCCCTGTTGCGCGTCGCCCAGGGCATCGAGGGCGCGGGTTAACGCTTCGATCGGGGCGTCAAGCTGATCCTCCAGACCGTCTGCCGCGCCCTCCAGCCAGCGCATCGCATCGACCAGCAACCGCTCTGCCCCATCCTCCGACAGGGCGGCATGCGCGCGGCCGACATCCGCGCGCAGCTTTTCGGCGGCCTGCATCCGGCGGCGCTGGGTATCAAGGCTGGCCTCCTCGCCTGGTTCCGGGGCCAGCGCGTCAAGCTCGGCCACGGCATGGCGCAGGAAATCTTCCTCGCTTGCCATCTCGGCCAAGCGGGCCGTTTCCTCTGCATGCGCCTTGCGCGCGGCGCGCAACCCGCGCCAGGCCGCACGGCAGGCGGCCAGGGCCGTGTCCGCACCGGCATAGATATCCAGCAACTGCCGATGCCCGCGCGGGTTCACGAGCCCGCGATCATCCTGCTGGCCATGCAATTCCACCAGCGTTTCCGACACTGCGCGCAATACCTCGCCCGAGGCACGACGGTCATTCATCCAGGCTGACTTGCGCCCGTCGCGGCTGTTCACGCGGCGCAACAGCAGCGTGTCGCTGGCGTCAAATCCGGCATCAGTCAGAATGGCGCGGGCCGCATGATCCGGTCCAAGCGCAAATTCGGCCACGACCTCGCCCTGAGCCGCGCCCTGCCGCACGAGGTCGGCCCGCCCGCGCCACCCGAGCACGAAGCCAAGCGCATCGAGCAGGATCGACTTCCCGGCCCCGGTTTCGCCGGTCAGGACGTTAAGACCGGGCTGGAATTGCAACTCCAGCCGGTCGATGATCAGCACATCGCGAATTTCCAGTGACAAAAGCATGACAGAGTTCAGCCCCGGTTTCCGGGAACTGCCGGGTCAGATCCAGTCGCCACGCAGCGCCTGTCGATAGATCGTGCGCAACCAGCTTTCACCACGGGCCTCGGGTTCCAGCCCCTGACCACCCAGCAGTGCGAAACTGTCCTGATAGAAGGGGTTGGCCTCGAAGTTGTAGCCAAGGATGGCGGCGGCTGTCTGGGCATCATCGCGCAGCCCCAGCGACAGATAGGATTCGACCAGCCGGTGCAGCGCCTCTGGCGTGTGCGTCGAAGTCTGGAAATCCTCGACCACCACACGGAACCGGTTGATTGCGGCATTGTAATTCCCGCGCCGCAGATAATAGCGCCCGATTTCCATTTCCTTCGCAGCCAGATGGTCGAAGGCCAGTTCGAATTTCAGAATCGCCGAGCGCGCATAATCGGAGTCGGGATATTGCTCGATGAGGCGGCGCAGGTGCTGCAGCGCCTGAAAGGTCACGCCCTGATCGCGCCCGACCTCGTCGACCTGGTCATAGAATGACAGTGCCAGCAGGTAGGACGCATAGGGCGCGTCCTCGTCATAAGGATAGACGTCCAGAAAGCGCTGAGCGGCGGCGCGGCTGTCCTCGAATTCGCGGGCGCGGTGATGGGCATAGGCCTGCATGATCAGGGCGCGTCGCGACCATTCCGTGTAGGGATACAGCCGCTCGACTTCCTGAAAATATCGCAATGAGGCCGAACTGCGCCGCGATGTCTCCAGTTCAAATTCGCCGCGCCGGAAAATCTCTTCCGCCGAGAAGTCAGCCAATGATTCGTCCGGGCCGCGATTGCGATCACAGGCCGACAGCGCTGCTATCATCATGGCGACCGCGCCAAGATGCCTGACCCCTGCTTTCGAGAACATCGCCTGCCACCCCATCAATGCTATAGCGTCACGTTCTGTTAGCACAGAAAAAACGGTGGCGCAAAACGCCTTTTGCCATGCTTGCACGTGCTGTAAAATCACAACGTCAGGCCGACAGACGCATGTCCCCGCGCTGAATGCCGACGCCGGGCAGGCATGCCGATATCGATGCGTCACTTGTGACGATCTCGTAATTCTTGGGGTCCGCAAAAAGGGCCTGTAGCAGACGCCCGGTCAGCGCATGGCCTGCGCGCACGCCTTCATACCGGCCAAGGATGGGAAGGCCCGCGACATACAGATCGCCCATCACATCCAGCATCTTGTGGCGCACGGGTTCATCTGCCCGCCGCAACCCGCCGGGGCTGAGGACCACGCCCTCGTGAAACACCACTGCGTTATCCAGACTGCCGCCCAATGCAAGCCCATGTGCCTGCATGGTTTCGACATCCTTGCGCAGGCAAAACGTCCGGCAATCGCTGAGTTCGCGCAGGAATGTGCCGTTGCACATGGAAAGCGCGTGGTGCTGGTGGCCGATGGCCGGGTCATCGAAATCGATCTGGAACGCGATTTCCAGCGCATCCGCAGGATCGAGCCGCGCGAAGGCGCGGCCATTGTCGACACGGACAGACCGCAGCACGCGCAAGACCTTCAGCGGCACGTCAAGGTTGCGCAGACCGGCCTTCAGGATGTGGCGCACGAAAGGCTCTGCACTGCCATCGAGGATCGGCACTTCGGGGCCATCAATCTCGATCAGGGCGTTATGGACGCCGCATCCATGCAGCGCCGCCAGCAGATGTTCCACTGTCGTGACCTGAACCCCATGCGCGTTCTCAAGCACGGTGCACAGTGTCGCCTCGACCCAGTTTTCAGGGCAGACCTGGATGTGCCGCGCCGGTTTCGCAACATCTGTGCGCATGAAAGTCACACCGGAATCCACAGATGCAGGGCGCAAGCGCATGCGCACAGGCTTGCCACTATGCAGCCCGGTCCCAATGATTACACAGTCTCTGAGCACTGTTGTCTGCATCCCAAGCCCCGCCCGTTTATTAGTTGACGCGACTCTAAACATTGGGGGGCAGGTTGCAATTCACAGATTGTGACCCCGTGTAACACAAGCACCGAGGCCACACCGGGCCGCGAGAGCAGAGGCGCTCAACGTTTTGGGGATTTGCCGCCATCGGCAAGTTTGCGCGCCGCCTGGGCCGCGATGCGCAGTTCTTCAGCGATTTCCTCGGCTTCCTCCGGGTCGAAATCAAGCGGCAGGTCGATGCCGTCTCCGGCGACATAGATGCGCACCATGCCCAGTGTCGTCGGCCCGATCTGCAGATTGGCCGACATGTTGCTTTCGGAATTGATACCCATGATGCGCGTGTCCTTGTTGCGTGACTGGCCAAGCTTTCGCGATATGCCTTCTCAGCTCAAGTTTCAAGCATCCGGCCCTTGCATTCGCCCGCGCCGACGGCTAAATCGCGCCCAGTGCCGCCTTAGCTCAGTTGGTTAGAGCGCTGGATTGTGGATCCAGAGGTCCCCCGTTCAAGCCGGGGAGGCGGTACCATCCCCACATCGCTCCACACACTTCGCACAAGGGCGTTGGTTGAAACCTGCGCTTGCCTTGGCAACAGCGCATGCGTATCTGGCGCGTGACCCGTGTCGCAACGACGCCTTTCTTGTGGAATTCCTGCGCCCATGCCTGTCCTGCCGCGCCACGCGCTTCCGTTTGCGCCGAAAGGGGCGACCATCGGTCTCTTTGGCGGGTCCTTCGATCCGGCGCATGCGGGGCATGTTCAGGTCACGCATCACGGATTGCGGCTGCTGGCGCTGGACCAGGTGTGGTGGCTGGTCTCGCCGGGCAATCCCCTCAAGGCGCATGGTCCCGCCCCGCTGGAGGTGCGGCTGGCGCAGTCGCGGCGGCTGATGCAACACCCCCGCGTGCAGGTCACCCCGGTCGAGGGGGCCCTTGGAACGCGTTACACGGCAGACACGTTGCGCGAGCTGACCCGGCGCTATATCGGGCGGCGTTTCGTGTGGATCATGGGCGCCGATAATCTTGCGAACTTTCATCGGTGGGAAAGCTGGCGCGCGATCATGCAGATGCTGCCTGTGGCGGTCGTCGCCCGTCCGGGCGAGCAGTTGCGCGCGCTGTCATCGGTGGCTGCACGCAGTTACGCTGCGGCACGGCTTCCTGCGCATGATGCGGCCCGGCTTGGCCGGATGCAGGCCCCGGCCTGGTGCTTTCTGACAGTTCCGATGTGTGACCTGTCTTCCAGCCGCTTGCGTGCCGAAGGGGCGTGGCAGAGGCAGCCCGAGTCGCCAACGCGGCCCAACGCATCGCAGGACTGACTGTAACTGGCGGTGATCACGCAGGTGTGTGCTGTCGCACCCTGCAAGCAGCTATTGCCTGATGGGTGAAAACTTGCTGATACTGGCGCGTGGGATGGGAGAGTGTGCAATGCGTGTGTTT
>SLQN01000468.1 GCA_007131465.1 Paracoccaceae bacterium | reverse complement strand
TTGCGCCAGGGCCTTCCGGCTGGAATGGTGGCGGGCAACACACCCTGCCCGGGGACGCCAATGCTACAGCTCCCAGCCTGGCTGACCACGCGGCCGCGGCGGCTCGTGGCAGCAAGGTCCGGCCCGGACCCGGATATGAGGCTGGCAGACGTCCCTGCCGAGGCCAGGCCGGGGGTCGGGGTGGCAGACAATGCGTGCCGACCGGTGATCGACCTCGTCCGTCCTCATCTTCAGGGCGGCGACTGCCTGATCGTGACCGGCTATCAGGATTTCCTGTCCTCCCTCGCCATCCTCATGCGCGAAGTCCCCGCGCTCGGCCGGAGGTTGACGCTGCCCCCGGATGCAACGCCAGATCCGGCACCAAGGGTGCGCATCGCCTTTGGTGTCGATACCGCCGGCTCGGCCGGCTTTGGAGGCCAGAGCAGGCCGGCGCCCGAGAGCCTGCGGCGGTATTTCCTCGAGCGGCAAGGCCTTCAGGTGGAGGATGCGGCCGATCTTCAGGCAGTGCTGGCCATCGGCGCCATCGAGCGGGGTGACGTCGCGCTGCGTCTGTTCGATGCAGGCCGGGCCCGCGAGGTCTTCGGGTTGTCCAGCGACCGCCGGCTCCACGCCAAGATCGTCGCGAGCCCACTTGGCGCGGTGGCGGGCAGCGCCAACTTCTCCCGCGCGGGGCTCTGGCGGAACATCGAATACACGGACGACTTCCGGCTCGGCCCTGCAGGGGACACGCGGCAACTGGCGCAAGCGCGCATCGATCTGGCCGAGCGCATCTGGGATGCGAGCAACGACTGGACCGACGAGGCTCTGGAAATCCTCCGCACCCTCCTGCGTCCCGTGACGGCCGAGGACGCGGTGTGTCGCCTGCTCGCGGAGCAACAGGGCTTCGGCCCCTGGCGTGTGGACCGTCTGCCCGATCCTGCCGCCATCACTGGCCGCCCCGCGCTGCCGCATCAGGTGGCACTGGTCCATGAGGCCTCATCAATCATCTGGGAGCATGGCTTTGCGCTTGTCAGTGCGCCACCCGGCGCGGGCAAGACCGACATCGGCAAGCATCTCGCGCACACGCTGTCGACGACCTTCCGTCGGGCCGTCGGCGGCGAGGACGCAGCGGCGCGGACCGGCGCGGTGGTGGTTGCACCGCCCAAGGTCTGCCCAAGTTGGCAGCTGGCTCCGCGCGACCTGCATGTGATCCCCAACACGCAGCTGCCAAGCCCGGGGGTGATCCCGCGTGCCAACGAGCTCGAGACGGACCCCCGCGCCCTGCACGCGCGGCGTCTGCGGGAAGCCGGCGTTCTGATCCTCGATGAAAGCCACACCGTGACGCCCGGTTTCGAGACCGCCTCGCGCCGGGCCGATGCCATCGAGTTCGCACCGCCCGTCTGGGGCGTTTGCCTGTCGGCCACGCTGATGGGCAATCGCGATGTCGACTGGCTGACACATCTCCAGGAGAAGCGCGCCTCGCTGTTCCTGTCGCCGCCCCATGTGGCCGAGATGCGCGCAATCTTCACGCGCGAGATGGGCCGGTCGTCGGGCTCGGGTCTGTTCCGGGACGATGATCCGGAGCCGGTCGATCCGGAGGGCTTGAGCGCCGAGACGCGGGCGGAGCTGGCCGGGATGCTCGCGCCGTTCCTGACCCACCGGCAGCGGGGCTGCATCGGCGAGGCGGTCGCGCGTGACCCGAGGCGTCCCTGCTATCCGGCACTGCGGTTCCATGGTCGGCCCCGCCGTCTGCGCCCCACACAGGCGCAGGCCGCGAAGTTGGACGAAGTGGTTGCGCTTCTTGGCCAGCTCGCGCCGGGCCGGCGGCTGACCTCGGTGACGATGACACGCTTCGGTGTGGCCGGCGAACGGCGTCACAACCAAAACACACTTTACGCCCGGAACCTGCTCAACATCCTGCGGGCAAGCTCGGCCCAGGCGCTCTGGCAGATGCGACACGGGGCCATCGGCCGCAATCTGCGCCGTTTCGAGATCGAGGAGGCCGAGCGGCAACAGGCCCGCAACGCCGTGGCTGACGCCCGGCAGGGCGACCTGTTCGGATTGGCGCCACCGCGCCCGCAGGAAACCCCAAGATGCGACGCGCTGACACGGGTCCTGGAAAGCCGCACATTGCTGTCGCTGGATGACAAGCGCCTCGATGCGCTGGCGGACCTGCAGCGGCGGCACCGGCGCATCGTGTTCCTGGCCGAACGCGTGGCCACGTTGCAGATCTTCGCCGAGGCCCTGGTGCGCCGCGGCGCGTTGCACGAGGGCCAGCCGCATGAGGTCTTCGTCATCGCCGCCGAGCAGGCCCGCGAGGATGAGGACGGCAGCGACGCGCCCAGCCTCCTGAAGGACCTCTTCGGACCGGACGCCCCGCGGTTTCGAAGCATCCGCAAGGGTACCGAGATCGAGGCCTTCTTCCGCCTCGGCGGTCCCAAGGCGCCTGCCGGGCCGGCGTCGGCCTTCATGACCTATCAGATGGCCGAGGGCGTCAACCTGCAGAGCGCCGAGGCGCTGGTCGCGATCGGTCTCACTGCCAACATCCGCGAACTGGTGCAGGGCCTCGGCCGGATCGACCGGATCGACAGCCCGCATTCGGAAATCCACTACCATCTCGTGGACATCCCGGCGGGGCGCATTGCCTCGGACGAGAAGGCCACCCGCCGTCTCGAAACCTATCGCGCCCTCACCGCTCAGGCAAAGGTCGAGGCCGCGGACGCCGAGGACATCGACAGCGTCGACATCCTGCAGGGGGTCTTCGACTATCTGCGCGCGCCACGGGTGCTGCGTGACAACAATTTCCACGATGTTCTGGAAGATCTCGGGCGGATGCTGCCGCCTGCACGACGCGCCGAGATTTCAGAGCTGACCATCGACGGCCTCTGGGGGGCAGAGCTCGCGGTGATCCCGGCGACCGAGCCCTTCACGCTGCTCCATCTGCGGGGCCAACCGGAACGTGGCGGTCCAGGCATGCCGTCCTTTGCACCGCCACGGCTGCTCATGGTCGATGCCGCCGGGACCTTGGTACGCAACCAGATCGCCTGCGCGCGCGCGCTTCGGGAGGCCTATCGCGCATTGACCACTGCGGGGACACGCGACCGTCTGCCGGATCCCGACCGCCTGCGCGTCGCGCTCGACAGGATCGGCCCTCAACTGTCGGCGCTGAAAGAATGGGACCTGCGGCCCGAGCGCAGCCTGTCGTGCCTTGAAACTCTCGCAACGTTCCTCGGGCCGAGGCCCGGATCGGACCCGGACGCGACGGACCTGGACGAAAAGCTTTTCGGTGCGCTGTCGCTTCAGGCACTCGAGCATCTGTGCGAGGCATGGCTGGGCGCCCTCGAACCCTTCTGGACCCGAGCCAAGAAACGCCAGCGCGAAAGCTTCGCCGCCGGAGCCGCCGGCGGTTACCTCACGCTTCAGGATATCGTGGCGGACATGGGATGTGATCTCGTGGCAGCCGACCGGCTGCGAGGACGGATGGAAACAGCGCTGGAGCAGGCTCGCAGGATTCCCGGGGGCATGTCGCATCCCGTCGCCGACCGCATCGCAGTGGTGCTCGTGGCAATACCCGAAAAACCCTGACAGCCGCGTGCCCGGGCCAGGCGGAGCAGCGGGGAACCCGCGGGTGGCCATCGCGCGCAGTCGACCGCGCCATGACATGAAACTGCACCGCCACGCGGCGCGAGATCAATGCGTAAGGGAGCCCTCAGCCGAGAAACGCGCTGCACCCTGCCGCACCAACCACAGCTTCACCGCCAACAGAAGGTTTGAGTTATGGCGATCGCGAAGCCGCCGGACCGAGACAGGGGTGTCTCCGTGACGAGAAGGCAAGTGGGTCGTGCAAGGGGCGTGCCGTCCATGCGCGAGACGCCTCCGGCGTGACGAGACGATGGCAGATCATGGGAATACCCCGGTTCGGCAGGGCGTTCGCACATGTGGCGCTGCCCAGACGCAACCGACATGACGCCAGCATCAAGCGAAACGCCCTTGGCCAGCAACAGCCATCCACATGCAGTCGAAGGCGCAGTCCGAACGCCATGACCGGGGAGGCATCGACCGCCGTGCCCGAGCAGCTGGGCGATGATGACGCGTTCGACGCGATCAAGGCACGGCTGCGGCGGATTATCCGAGCGAGGATCGAGGCGCTGTTCAAAGAGGAAGAGGAA
>SLQN01000046.1 GCA_007131465.1 Paracoccaceae bacterium | reverse complement strand
TCTCCCGAATGGCGGGTCTGCCCCTGATGCATCGCCTCGCCATAGGCCCAGGCCGCGCGGATCAGCTTTTCGTCGCTTCGCGGATTGTAGTTGCGCACAAGTGCGATCAGATCATCCTGAAAGATCACGCCCTGTGGCCCTTTCCGGCCTCGCTGTCGCCATGCGATACGACATTCCGGCAAGCCCCATTGAAGGCTTGCCGTCAGCCGGTCAGCCGGCCTGCCCCTGCGCTTCCATCAGCGCGCGCAGCATCTGCGCTTCGCTCATGCCGTCAGCCTCGGGCACATCCTGTTCCGGCCCGCCCATCAGAAGTGCCATGTCGTCGTCTTCGGGCATGTCGACTTCGATCTGCGTCTGCAGGCTTTCGATCATCCGTTCGCGCAGGTGATCGGCAGACTGGGTTTCATCCGCGATCTCGCGCAGAGCGACGACCGGATTCTTGTCATTGTCGCGGTCCACGGTCAGCGGCGAGCCCGCAGCGATTTCGCGGGCACGATGCGCGGCAATCGCCACCAGTTCAAACCGGTTGGGAACCTTGTCAACGCAATCTTCCACTGTGACGCGGGCCATGAGAGTTCTCCAGTCTGTCAGAATTCGGGGTCGGAATACGGGATGAAGTGCGCCTCTTACAGCCCGAGGCAATGCATGACAAGCCATTGCGGGTGAAAAACCTCGTGATGCCGGGGTCAAAGCGGGTATATTCCGACAAGAGACGATGGATCCAGCGCGGCGTGCATCTCGGCCACGGTCCGGCCCAGAACCGGGTGCCGCCAGTCTGGCGCGATATCCAGAAGCGGCACAAGCACGAAAGCGCGTTCATGCAGGCGCGGATGCGGCAGGATCAACTCCTCAGGAGCGCTCTGCATCTGGTCTTTCAGCGGCAGACCCGCCCATGTCACGAACCCCGCGACATCGGGCAGCACCTGACCCCCGACCGCCAGCAGATCGAGATCGAGCACCCGCGGCCCCCAACGCACCTTACGCGCACGACCGGCCCGCGCCTCGATGGAGTGCAGCCGGTCGAGGATCGCGCCCGGAGCAAGCACGCTCGCGCATTCTATTGCTGCATTCACAAAATCGGGACCGCTTCCCGCCGGGAAACTGGGTGTGCGGAACAACCTGCTGGTACGGATAACGCCAAGCCCTGCCTTGGAAAATTGCGCGATCGCGCTGGTCAGTTCGTCAAAAGGACTATCCGTTTGCCCCACCTGGTTACCCCCAAGTGCGATGAGCACCTGATTGCAAATCCTTGGTGGTTCTTTATGTGTCATGGTATGAATGAGGTTTTCCAGCCTTGTGTCAGCGTGATTCGGGAACAAATTTTCTATCTGTGCGTTCCTGCCAACAGATTTAGAATAATAAGGTGAAACTGATGTTCTACAAGGACGAACGTCTGGCACTGTTTATAGATGGTGCCAATCTATACGCTGCGGGGAAAGCCCTCGGGTTCGACATCGATTACAAGCTTCTTCGGCAGGAATTCATGCGTCGGGGCAAACTCCTGCGTGCGTTCTATTACACGGCCCTGCTGGAAAATGACGACTACTCTCCGATCAGACCCCTGGTCGACTGGTTGCACTACAATGGTTACAACATGGTGACAAAGGCCGCAAAGGAATATACCGATTCGATGGGGCGGCGCAAAGTCAAGGGCAACATGGATATCGAACTTGCTGTCGATGCCATGGAACTTGCGCCGCGGCTAGATCACGCCGTGCTGTTTTCGGGTGACGGCGATTTCCGGCCCCTGGTCGAAAGCCTGCAACGCCAGGGGGTCCGGGTCTCCGTGGTCTCGACCATTCGCAGCCAGCCACCGATGATCGCGGATGATCTGCGTCGCCAGGCAGACAATTTCATTGAACTTGATGAATTGCGCGACGTGATCGGACGCCCGCCACGCGAGCCGCGCCTTGATCGCGACCAGACCACCCCGGAATACTCCGAATCCTGAGCAAAGCTCGCGCGCAACAGGCAGGGATATCTGTTAGTTGCGCGCCGATCTCGTGAGGGTTCCGGGTCAGCCCCACACCGCCTGGCGCACCAGGTTCAGCCCAAGAATCACCATCATGATCAGTGTCCAGCGCCGGAACCGGTCAGCCTCCAGTCTGTCCTGCACCCGGTAGCCCAGCCACAAGCCCAGCATCCCCGGCACGACCAGAAGGGCCGAAAAGCTCAGGCTTTGTGCATGGGCGATACCAGAGACAAGATGCCCCGCAATCAGGGCTGCGGCCCCGATCAGGAACACGATTCCCAACACCCGCACCATGTCGCGTTTGCCCGTATCGACCGAGATCAGATAGACCATTACCGGCGGCCCCCAAACCCCCGAAATGCCCCCGTAAAGCCCCGCAATGATGCCGCTGGTCCATTCCGCACGGCGTCGGCGCGCGACCGCAATGCGCAAGGGAACCCCTGCGAGTTGCACGACGGCGAAGGCTATGATCGGCACGCCGAGGATCATCAGCAGGACCGGCCCGGACAAAAAGACCAGCGCCTGCGCGCTGATGAGAAGAAAGACCACCATCGCAACCAGCATCCGCCAGTACTGCTGCGTTGACGCCCAAGCCTCGGGCCAACCCTGCCGCAACGCCTGGCTCAGATTGGTAATCAGTGTCGGCAGCATCAGCCCGGCCAGCGCCAGCTCCACCGGCATCAGCCCGCTCAGCCCCGAAATCATGACCATTGGCATCGCAAAGCCAAGCGCGCCCTTGACGACCCCCGCAAACAGCGTGATGGCACAGGCGGCAAGCAGGATCGTCAACGACAGTTCGGGGGGCAGGAATTCGGGCATGAGCAAGACCATTGTTGTTTTTGCTGCTATATTACAGCCTGGTAAGCTGCGCATCCGCAAAACCGCCTGCGACACAAATGCAAAGATTGCCAATTGTCGCGGTATTTTTGTTGCTCAGCCCTTGGGTTGGCCCTATGTAATGCCGCAACTGCGAAATGCCCGGCTGAACTGCACCCGCGACCAGATAGGAGAAACCGATGCCACATGACGGACAAGCCCTTCCCTCGCCCCTGTTGGCCGATCTTCTGACAGTGACCCGTGACGCCCTGCCCCCGATCGAGGCGGCTCTGGAGCAGGTGCGCGAGGTTGTTCGCCAGCGCGTCGCGCCCTCCGACAAGATCGATGCCGCCTTGCTGGATGCGGACCAGTATGCCGCGCATGGGCTGGCCTGGCTTGCGACCTATGTCGAAAGCCTGCGCCAGTTGCAGGGCTGGGCCGAACGTCTGCATGCCGAGGGCCGCTTCGGCCAGATGGAGCAGCTTATCCACCAGATCGGCTTTGGCGAATACCTCAATCAGATCGCTGGCGGCATCCCGATGAACCAGGGCGAGATCTGGCGTCTGGGCGATCTGGAACTTTCCGTGGACCTCGACACTGGTGCGGCTGGTCAGTTGCGCCAGCAGGGAAATACGGACGCCGCGCGCATGGCGCTGGTGGCCTGCATGCGCCAAAATCATGGCCGCGCGACTTTCGGCGCCAGCGGGCTGGACGAGGAACTGGAAATGATCCGCGACCAGTTCCGCCGGTATGCAGATGAGCAGATCATGCCCCATGCGCATGAGTGGCATCTGAAGGACGAGTTGATCCCGATGGAGGTGATCGAGCAGCTCTCCGAGATGGGGGTCTTCGGCCTGACCATCCCCGAGGAATTTGGTGGCCTCGGAATGCCCAAGGCGGCAATGGTCGTGGTGTCCGAGGAGTTGTCGCGCGGCTATATCGGTGTCGGCAGCCTTGGCACGCGCACCGAAATTGCAGCCGAACTGATCTTGTGCGGCGGAACGGCAGAGCAGAAGGAACACTGGCTGCCGAAACTGGCCTCGGGCGAGATCCTGCCCACGGCCGTCTTTACCGAACCCAACACAGGCTCGGACCTTGGCGCGCTGCGCACGCGCGCAGTGAAGGACGGCGCGGACTGGGTCGTGAATGGCAACAAGACCTGGATCACCCATGCCGCGCGCACCCATGTCATGACCGTGCTGGCCCGCTCGATCCCCGACACCAGCGATTATCGCGGCCTGTCGATGTTTCTGGCCGAAAAGACACCGGGCACGGATGAAAAACCCTTTGTCGATCCTGGACTTTCGGGCGGCGAGATCGAGGTTCTGGGCTATCGCGGGATGAAGGAATACACGGTCAATTTCGACGATTTCCGCGT
>SLQN01000071.1 GCA_007131465.1 Paracoccaceae bacterium | reverse complement strand
GTGGTCGATACTGTTGGCGCTACCCTTGACCTTGCTATCAATACCTGCAGCCCCACGGCTACCCTGATCGGGCAGCGCGTGCTTGGCGCAAAGAATTTCAAGGAGCTTGCGAAATGAAGTCAGAAAATGGCCTTCTTCATCGGCGACCCGTTGTCGCAGAACTTCTCCGTGACCGTGGTGGCATGCTTGTCGTCGGCGGACTCGGGGCCCCGGCGTGGGACATCACTGCCGCTGGAGACCATGATCTTTCGTTTCCGCTTTGGGGGGCCATGGGCGGTGCGGCGATGATCGGACTAGGGATTGCCCTTGCGCAACCAGACAGACCAGTGCTGGTTATCACCGGGGATGGAGAAATGCTCATGGGCATAGGCTCGCTCATGACGATTGCAGTTCAGGCACCTGCAAATCTTTCGGTCGTGGTGCTTGATAACGAACACTATGGCGAGACAGGCATGCAGCGCACCCATACCGGCTTCGGGACCGATCTAACGAAGGTTGCCGAAGGGGCCGGGTTTAAACGCAGCTTCTCGGTGACCGAAGAAAGCGAAGTGACAAGCCTGCGCGAGAGTATTCACGAAGTGTCAGGCCCGCTGTTTGCGAACGTCAAGATAGATTCCGAGAAGCTCAAGCTTGTCTTGCCTCCGAGCGAAGGATCAATCCTGAAAAACAGGTTCCGCAGGGCGTTGCTCGGCGAAGACGCGTTATACGTCTGATTTTAGGCGTATCTCAGAAGTGAATGGGGACAAGATGAAGCGGTACCAACATTATATCGATGGCGCATTCGTCGATCCGGCCGGTCAAGAATGGTTCGAGACAGTAAATCCGTATACGGCAAAGCCATGGGCCGAAATTGCGAGAGGAACGGCCGCGGATATGGAGCGCGCCGTGGATGCGGCGCATTTGGCGCTCCACAAAGGTGAATGGGCCGCCTACACGGCAAGCCAGCGCGGTGCCCTGCTTCGCAGGATAGGCGATCTGATTGCGGAAAATGCCGAATTTCTGGCAGAGGTGGAGGTCCGCGACAACGGCAAGCTGATGGCTGAAATGCTTGGCCAGCTGCGCTATCTGCCGAACTACTACTATTATTACGGCGGGCTGGCAGACAAGATCGAAGGGTCTGTCATGCCGCTGGACAAGAAGGGCTACTTCGCCTATTCGGAGTATGAACCGCTTGGCGTGATTGGGATTATCACACCGTGGAATTCTCCCCTGAACCTTACAACTTGGAAACTCGCTCCGGCCCTCGCCGCTGGCAACACTGTGGTCATCAAACCTTCCGAGTTCACCTCGGCGTCGATGCTTGAATTGGTGTCGCTGATTGAAAAGGCCGGCGCGCCTCCTGGACTCGTGAACGTGGTGACAGGATTTGGTGCAGACGTGGGACCAGCGCTGACTGACAGCCCCAAGGTGGCGAAAATTGCTTTCACAGGGTCTGATGAAACTGGCAGGAAGATATACGCTGCTGCCGCGAAGACCATGAAGCATGTCACCATGGAATTGGGTGGAAAGTCCCCCAACATTATTTTCGACGACGCAAATCTGGAAGATGCCGTGAATGGGGCCATTTCAGGCATCTTCGCTGCCACTGGACAAACGTGCATCGCCGGTTCACGTTTGCTTGTGCAAAACTCTATCCACGACGAGGTTGTAGAACGGCTGGTCAAGATCGCTGGCACCGCAAGGATGGGTGATCCGTCGCGCATGGAAACACAGGTGGGGCCAGTGACCACAATGCCGCAATACGAGAAAGTCCTGAGTTACATCGATATTGCCAAGGGCGAAGGCGCGCGTTTGGTGACAGGTGGCTTTCCTGCAAAACGGTCCGAGTGCGGTAATGGATGGTTCGTTGAACCAACGATCTTTGACGATGTGACCGCGGATATGCGGATCGCGCAGGAAGAAGTCTTTGGACCGGTCCTGTCGATCTTGCGTTTTGATGATGAAGAAGACGCGATCGAGATCGCCAATAATACCATCTATGGTTTGGCTGCAGGTGTATGGACAGCCGATATTGCTCGCGCATTCCGAATGTCAAAAGGGCTGCGCGCAGGGACTGTCTGGATCAATACATACAGGGCCATCAGCTACATGGTTCCATTTGGCGGTTACAAGCAAAGCGGTATTGGCCGTGAAAACGGTGCCGAAATGATAAAGGAATATCTTCAGACCAAAAGTGTCTGGATCGATATTGGCGCTGCAAAGTCAAATCCATTTGTACAAAGGTAATCCATGGAGTCAGACCACAATTTTTCAGTCAAGGCGGCTGCCGCTCCGGTCCGTAAGCAGGTCGAAGATAATCTTCGCGATGCGATCATCACGGGCAGGTTTGCGCCCGGTGAACATCTTTCTGACAGGTTGCTGTGCGAATTGTTCAAGGTCAGCCGTCCAGTCGTGCGTGAAGCTGTCCGGCAACTTGAGGCGGAAGGTCTTGTCGAGACCACGCCGCATCGTGGCTCGTTCGTAAAGATCATCACGGTTGAGGAAGCCACGCAGATCTATGAGGTTCGCGGGGTGCTGGAGGCGCAGGCTGCCAGAGCATTTGCACGAAACGCGACTGATGCTGAAATCAATGAACTTAAGCAGGTTTTTGATCAAATCTCGGAATTCCATAAATCATCAACACGGGATGGAATTGTAGAGCTGAAGCAAAGCTTTTACGAAATTCTGCTTCGTGGCAGTCGAAATACTTATGTGACGCGGATGCTGAATCAGATTCTAAATCAGAACACCCGCTTGCGCGCGATGAGTCTGTCTGACCCCCGAAGGTTGAAGAATACCGTTAAGGAACTGGATGTGCTGATGCAGGCGATCATGCGCCGAGACGAAGAGGCGGCATGGCATGCCAGCCTCAACCATGTAAACGAGGCCGCAAGGGTTGCACTCAAAATCCTTAGTCAAAAGGAACCCGGTACGGACGACGTGATCCGACAGGATTACAAGAATGAAGAATGAACCAAAGGAGATCACTATGAGCAATGAACGCTACGAATCCGGGCTTGAAGTACGTAAGGCGGTGCTTGGCGCCGAACATGTTGAGCGATCAATTGCCAATTCGACGACCTTTTCCAAGCCGATGCAGGATCTCGTTACGGAGTATTGCTGGGGCGAGATCTGGACACGCGAAGGCTTGAACCGAAAGACACGCAGCTTGCTGAATCTTGCCATGCTGACCGCGCTTAACCGACCCCATGAGATTGAATTGCACGTTCGCGGAGCACTCAACAATGGAGTCACGAAGGAAGAAATGACTGAAGTATTCCTTCAGTCAGCAATTTATTGCGGTGTTCCTGCCGCAATCGATAGCTTCCGCATCGCCCAGCGCGTCTTCAACGAGGAATCCTGAATGGATGCCCTCTCCAAGCGCGACCTGCAACAATATGACATCGCGTTTGTCGGACTCGGCAATATGGGTGTCCCCATGGCTGCTGCGCTGTGCGCAGACGGGTATAACCTGACAGTCTACGATCTCAATCAGGACACTGTCGCTGAGTTCGCCCGCGAACATGGTGCGGGCACAGACCCCGAAGCCCTTGAAAACGCGGATATCGTGATACTGATGTTACCCAATGGCACGATTGTGCGCGATTTTCTGCTCGCAGAGGATGAGAGGACAGGTTCCTTTGCGAGCAGGATGAAACCTGGTGCTGTTGTCATCGACATGAGTTCATCCGCTCCGAATGGAACTCACAACCTCGGAGAGGCAATGGCACCTTTCGGGATCGATGTTATTGATGCGCCTGTCTCTGGCGGGGTAAGTCGGGCGCGGACAGGCAAGCTTGCGATCATGACAGGTGGTGATGAAGCAGTCGTCGCGCGTATCCGGCCACTGCTGGAATCGATGTCATCATCTATCACCCATTGTGGAAGGCTTGGATCAGGCCACGCCATGAAGGCGCTTAACAACTACGTATCGGCCGCCGGACTGGTCGCTGCCTGCGAGGCGTTGCGTGTAGCGCAGCATTTCGGCATTGACGGCGAAAGAGCGATCGAGGTTTTGAATTCCTCAACGGGCCGCAATAACAGCACTGAAAACAAGCTTGCGCAATTTGTATTGCCGGAATCGTATGACTCCGGGTTTTCGCTTGGCCTCATGCGCAAAGACCTTGCTGCTGCGGTTGAGCTTGCAGCCGAAATGAAGATGGACTTGCCCCTTGGCGCGCACCTGCTTTCCATAT
>SLQN01000384.1 GCA_007131465.1 Paracoccaceae bacterium | reverse complement strand
GAAACGCCTCGATCATGCCCAGAACCGTGCCCAGAAGCCCGATCAGCGGCGCGATGGTGGCGATCAGTTCCAACGCGCGCAACCCGCGCCGGGCCTGCATCAGAGCCTGTTTGCCGACACGCTGGGTTTCCTCGCGCGCGGCACTGTCGGGCATGGCGGGGGCGCTGCGGGTTTCCATCGCGCGGCGGCTGATGCGCGCGCGCAGGCCCCGACGCCCGGCCAACCGGTCCAACGCGTCCCCGCGCGCGCCCGCCTGCCACAGGGTAACGGACTGTTCCGCAGGGCCGCGCGACCATGCGCCCAGCCGTGCCAAATCCCAGAATTTCCACAGGATCAGCGCCAGTGTCAGCACCGACAGCGCCGCGATGACCCATAGCGCCGGTCCGCCCCGGATCAGGAAGTCGTTCATGCCTGTGCTGTCCATCGCCTATCCTCCGCTCAGCTTGCCGACGCTGGCCTGCCAGGCCTGCGCCCCTTCGCGCACCGCGCACAGCACAGCCTTCCCGATGGCCGCGCCGATATCCGTATGCAGCCCGGCATAGTCATTCGTGCCCGGCGGGGCGGCCACGGCAATGCAATCCGTGCCGGTGCCCGTCGCCAGCCCCGCACCATCAGGCAGGGCATGGGCTGCGTCCAGAATCGCCAGGGTGCGGGCCTGCGTCGCGATGCTCAGCGCCTCGATCAGGCCGGTTTGCGACAACGGTGCGTCGAGGTGCAGCGCGATATTGATGGTGCCAATGGCGCGCGCCTCCTGCGCCAGATCGCGGTTCCAGTCGCGGCCTGTGCGGTCAACCCTGTGGCCCACGCGTTCGGCATTCGACAGGCCAACCGTGGCCACGGCCTGCACGCTGATCCCCCCGACTTCGGCCCGCGAAAAATGGTGCGCCGCGACATCGCGCGCGGTCAGCATGCAGACTGCGTCCAGCGCCCGACGTTGCGCAAGCTCTGCACGCAGCCAGACGCCCACATCCAGACCGGGCGGCAGATCGGCGTTGCGGACCTGCCGCCACAGGATGCGGCGCGTGCGGGTGAAGCCTGCGCCATGGGGTGCCCAACTCAGGACCTGCATCTCCTGCCCGAGGTCGCAATCCAGCCAGGGCGCGTTCAGCACGAGCTTCATCCGATCACCCCCACAGGCTGCACGATCGGTCCGTGTTCAGTCTGGGCGATATGGGCGCGGATCTGGAACACATCGGCCAGCATCTCGGGCGTGAGCACGCGGTGCGGCGGCCCATCTGCGGCCACGCCCCCGCGCGAAAGGACCACAAGCCGGGTGCAGAACCGCGCAGCCAGCCCCAGATCGTGCATCGAGGTGATGACACAGCGGCCCCCGGTGGCTTCAGTGGCCAGCGTCTGCATAAGTGTGATCTGATGGGCCGGGTCCAGCCCGGCGGCGGGCTCATCGACCATCAGCACGGGGGTCGCCTGCGCCAGCGCGCGGGCGATCAGCACCCGCGCCTGTTCGCCGCCCGAAAGCTGCGTGGCGATGCGGTCGCGAAACCCCTCCAGCCCCATGCGGGCGATGGCGCTGTCAATCGCGGCCTGATCGGCGGTCGAGGGTTTTGCACCAGGGGCCAGATGCGGCAGCCGCCCCAGTGCGATCAGGGTCTCGACGCTGACCGGCCAGGCGATCTCGCGCGCCTGCGGCAGCCAGGCGACGGTTTTCGCACGGGTCTGAAGCGGCAAGTCCGACAGCGACGACCGCCCGCGATGCTTCATCAGTCCCAGCGCGCCGCGCATCAGCGTCGTCTTGCCTGCACCGTTCGGCCCCAGCAGCCCCACGCATTCGCCCGGCCCGATGGACAGGGAGATATCGCGCAGCACATCGCAAGGGCCACGCGCCACGCTGAAATCTGTCAGGGTCAGCCCGGTCATAATTGCCCCTGCGCGCGTGTCTTGTAGATCAGGTGCAAAAACAGCGGTGCGCCCACGATGGCGGTCAGAACCCCCAGCTTCAGATCGCGCGTCGGCAGGATCACCCGCACGGCGATATCGGCCATCAGCACCAGCACCGCGCCCCCCAGCGCCGAGGCCGGCAGCAACACTGAAGGCCGCGCGCCGACCAGCGGGCGCAGGATATGGGGCACGACCAGCCCGACAAAGCCGATTGCCCCGGCCACGGCTGTTGCAGCCCCCACCATCGACGCGACACCCAGCACCAAGGTCAGGCGCAGCCGCCCCAGATGCACCCCCATGCTGACCGCCGCATCCTCACCCAGTGTCAGTGCGTCGAATTTGCGGCCCTGCGCCAGCAGGACCACAGCGCCCAGGCCGATGAAGGGTGCGGCCAGCCAGACATGGGTCATGGATCGGTCCTGCAGCGACCCCATCATCCAGAACACGATTTCCGAGGCCGCAAACGGGTTGGGCGAGAGGTTCAGCACCAGCGAGGTCAGCGCCCCGGCCAGTGCTGAAACGGCAATCCCGGCAAGGATCAGTGTGATCGACCCCCCGCGCGGGCCTGCCAGTGCAAGGATGATCAGGACCGCCAGCACTGCGCCCGAAAGCGCCGCGAAGGGCAGCGCCAACACATGCGCCGCTGCAAGCCCCGTTTGTAGCGCCAGCACCGCGCCCAGCGCGGCCGAGCCCGACACCCCGATCAGCCCCGGCTCGGCCAGCGGGTTGCGCAGATAGCCCTGCATCGCCGCGCCCGCCAGCCCGAGCGCCGCCCCCACCAGCACCGCCAGAATTGCGCGCGGCAGGCGGATTTCGCGCATCACCAGCGTTTCGGCCAGCGCGTCGCCCCAGATCAGCGCCGAGAGCGCCTGCACAGGCGCAAGCCCCGCAGGCCCGACCAGCAAGGAGGCCGCGAACAGACCCGCCACCAGTGCCAGCAACCCTGCGACCAGCCCGCGCCCCATGCCCTCAGCCCCCCTCATGCAGGTCAGCCAGCCGCGCGATTGCGCGCAGCACCGCAGGCGTGCCGCAGACCCATTCGGCATCTGCCAGCGCGTGGCCCGCATGGCGGTCGCGCAAGCCGCGCATCGCCGGGTGGCGCAGCACCTCCTCGGACCGCGAGGCGCCGGGATAGGGCTGGCCCGAGATGACAAGGTCGGGCATCAGCATGATCAGCCGCTCCATCGCCAAGGTGCCCCCGCCCGAAAGCCCGGCCTCGGCGGCGATATTGGCAAAGCCTGCCGCAGTCAGGATTTCATGCGCCAACGAGTTCTCGCCCGAGGTGTAGTTGTTGGCATAGTGCAGCGCGGCGCGCGGCGGGGTGTCGCGGGCTTGTTGCAGACCAGCCAGATCGGCGGTGAAGTCCGCAATTACCGCCTCGGCCTGCACGTGCTGCCCCAGCAGGTGGCCCACCTCGCGGATCGCATCGGGGATCGCGTCCAGACTGCTGACGATGGGCAGTTGCACCACCTCGACCCCCAGCCTGCGCAACAGCCCGACAGTGTAGGAAGACGTGAATTGCCCCGCCAGCACCAGATCGGGCTGCAGGCGAAACACCTCTTCGCCCTGCCCGGAATTGATCGGGTAGCCCAGCGCCTGTTCCAGCATGACCGAGACATTGGGGTCCTGCGAGATTCGCGAGATCGAGACAAGCTGGCCCGGCGCTGCCAGCATCATCGCAAGCTGATCGGTACACAGGTTGATCGAGACCACCCTTTCAGGCGGCCCCGCGCCCACAGCCCCGGCCCAAATGGCAAGGGCTGCGGCCAGAGAGCTAGAAGCGCGACGCAACGCCAAGGTAGAACGCTCGTCCGGGGGACTTGTAGCCCGACACTTGCTGATAGTTGCGATCAAACAGATTGGTGACACGCAGCGACAGATCAGCCTGGTCTGTCACCGCGTAGCGGACCCCCAAATCGACAGTGGTGTAATCCGCCAGCCCGCCGGTCCGGTCAGCCACATGCGTCAGTGAGGCAGACCCGCGCAGGCTGTCGGCCAGTTGCATATCCGCCCCAAGTGTCAGGTGATGACGCGGAACACGCGCCACGCGACTGCCAACAGTTGGGCCTTTGGTGATTTTCGCATCCGTGTAGGTATAGGCCAAAGTCAAATCGAGCCGTTCCGTTACGGGAAGAACGGCGCCGAGTTCCAGCCCCCGACTGCGCGACGCCTCTATCTGAGCATAGCGCGATGTGGCGAAATCATAATCGATCTTGCCATCTATTCGAATTTCGAACGCTGTGGCCGAGAGGCTCCCGCCATTCGCAAGGCTGTATTCTGCGCCG
>SLQN01000514.1 GCA_007131465.1 Paracoccaceae bacterium | reverse complement strand
TTCAGGATGATCTGATCGCACTTGTGCGCAACTACAATCCGCGAAGCGACGAAAAGCTGATCCGCGCGGCCTGGGCCTATGGCGAGGCGATGCATCAGGGGCAGACCCGCCATTCGGGAGAGGCGTATTTCACCCACCCTGTCGCCGTGGCCGCACTTCTTACGGAGATGCGGCTGGATGACGCGACGCTGGTCACCGCGCTGCTGCATGACACGATCGAGGACACGAAATCCACCTATGCCGAGGTCGCGCGGCTGTTCGGCGCGGAGATTGCGGAACTGGTCGATGGCGTGACCAAGCTGACCAATCTGCAACTGTCCTCCTCCGAGGCCAAGCAGGCAGAGAATATCCGCAAGCTGCTGATCGCCATGTCGCGCGATTTGCGCGTGATCCTTGTCAAGCTGGCCGACCGGTTGCACAACATGCGCACCATCCGCTCCATGAGCCCGGCCAAGCAGGCCCAGAAAGCGCGCGAGACGATGGATATCTACGCGCCGCTGGCCGGGCGTATGGGCATGCAGTGGATGCGCGAAGAGCTTGAGGACCTGTCTTTCCGGGTGCTCAACCCCGAGGCCCGCAATTCGATCCTGCGCCGGTTCATCACCCTTCAGCGCGAGGCAGGTGATGTCGTTCAGCGCATCAGCGCCGATATCCGCGCCGAACTGGACCGCGCCCGGATCGACGCCGATGTCTATGGCCGCGCGAAAAAGCCTTATTCCATCTGGCGCAAGATGCAGGAGAAGGACCTTGCCTTCTCGCGCCTGTCCGACATCTACGGCTTTCGCATCATCACGGATGATCTGGAAGACTGCTACCGTGTGCTCTGCGCTGTCCACAACCGCTGGCGCGCCGTGCCGGGGCGGTTCAAGGACTATATCAGCCAGCCCAAGCTGAACGGTTACCGGTCGATCCACACCACGGTTTCGGGGCGCGATGGCAAGCGGGTGGAAATCCAGATCCGCACCCGCGAGATGCATGAAGTGGCCGAAGCCGGGGTGGCCGCGCACTGGGCCTACCGCGACGGCCAGCGGTCTGAAAACCCCTTTGCGGTGGATCCGGCGAAATGGATCAGCACCCTCACCGAAGGGTTCGAGAACGAGGACGATCACGATGCCTTTCTCGAGCATGTCAAGCTCGAGATGTATTCGGACAAGGTGTTCTGCTTCTCGCCAAAGGGCGATGTGATCCAGTTGCCGCGCGGGGCGACGCCGCTGGATTTCGCCTATGCGATCCACACCCGAATCGGGGATGGCTGCGTGTCGGCCAAGGTGGACGGGTTGCGCGTGCCGCTCTGGACGCGGCTGCGCAACGGCCAGTCGGTCGAGATCATCACTGCCGAGGGCCAGCGCCCGCAGTCAAGCTGGATTGACATTGCCGTGACGGGGCGGGCGAAATCCGCGATCCGCCGGTCGCTGCGCGAGGAAGACCGCGAACGCTTTATCCGGCTGGGCAATGAACTGCTGCGGCTGGCGTTCGAATCCGCAGGTCGCGACCTGAGCGGCAAGGCGCTGACAACCGCGGCGAAGCTTCTGTCCGTGCCCAACGCCGCCGAACTGCGCGCGCGCGTCGGCGCGGCCGAGATCAGTGCGCGGCGCGTCGTGTCCGCACTCTATCCCGAAATCGGCCTGCAGGAGCCCGAAGTCGATGCAGCACGTCCGGTGGTCGGGCTGGAGGCCGACCAGTCCTTCCAGCGCGCGCCCTGTTGCCAACCCCTGCCGGGCGAACGGATCATCGGCATTACCTATCGCGGCAAGGGCGTGGTCGCGCATGCGATGGATTGCGAAGCCCTTGCCGTCTATGATGACCAGCCCGACCGCTGGGTTGATCTGCGCTGGCTCGACGGGACGCACCCGGCGGTCTATGGCGTGACGCTCAATCTGACGATTTCCAATGATGCAGGGGTGCTGGGGCGCGTCTGCAGCTTGATTGGAGAGCACAAGGCCAATATCTCTGATCTGAACTTCGTGGACCGCAAGCCCGATTTCTACAGGTTGCTGGCCGATGTCGAGCTGCGCGGCATCTCGCATCTGCATCAGGTGATGACGGCCCTCGAAGCTGAGACCGCGGTTGCGCAGATCGGCCGTGTGAGAGACCCGTCATTGCGGCCCTGAAGCACTTGCCCGGGGCCGGGCCAAGGAAAGACTGCCGGTTTGGTGTTCAAGCGTCGCACTCCAAGAAACTTTCGCCAGGCGGTGGTGAATTTCTTCATGCCCGGCGGCGGCTGGGGGCGGTCGGCAAGCTACGTGATGCACCGCCTCCGGCGGCTGCCCGACAGTCCTGAACGGATTGCCAAGGGCATCGCCGCTGGGGTGGCGGCCAGTTGCCTGCCGCTTTTCGGATTGCATTTCCTGACAGCGGCCGCTATCGCCTGGGCCTTGCGTGGCAATGTTTTTGCGTCGCTGCTCGCGACCTTCTTCGGCAACCCTTTCACCTTTCCGGTCATTGCGGTCAGCGCGCTGGAACTGGGCAATTTCATGCTGGGGCAAGGCAGGTCCGTCAAGGCGTCCGAGGCGATGAACGCCTTTGGCGCTATCTGGGCCGAGTTGGGGCGCAATTTTCTTGCCCTGTTCTCGCCAGATCCCATCCAATGGGAAAAGCTGGGCAAATTCGGTATGGATGTGTTCGTGCCCTATATGTTGGGCGGCATCCCCATCGGAGTGGTCTGCGGGGTCGCGGCCTATTTCCTGTCGCTGCCGCTGATTCGCGCCTACCGCAAGCGCCGGCTGAAGAAATTGCAGGAACGCTTCGATCTCGCCCGCAAGGCCAATGCGCAGAAATGACGCTCCCGGCCTGTGCCGTGTTGAGTTCCGGTGCGACCAGAGTATGTTCAGGATCGGAAGATTGCGAGGAATGCCATGCCCATGAACAACCCTGACAGCCCGCTGCGGCTGGGTGTGAATATCGACCATGTCGCCACCTTGCGCAATGCACGCGGCGGGGCCGACCCTGACCCGGTGCGCGCCGCCGTTCTCGCGCAGAATGCCGGGGCGGATGGCATAACGCTGCATCTGCGCGAGGACCGCCGCCATATCCGCGACGCCGATCTGCCTGCTGTGATGGCCGCAGTCACCCTGCCGATCAATCTGGAGATGGCCGCGACGCTCGAGATGCAGCGCATCGCTCTGGCGCACCGCCCGCATGCGGTGTGTCTCGTGCCCGAACGGCGCGAGGAACGCACGACAGAGGGTGGTCTGGAGGTTGCCCGCGACACGGACCGGCTGCGCGACTATATCGCGCCGCTGGCCGCTGCCGGGGCGCGCGTCTCGCTGTTCATCGCGCCGGATGAGGCGCAGGTCGAAGCGGCTGCCGCTGTCGGGGCGCAGGTGGTCGAACTGCATGTGGGGGCGTATTGCGAGCATTGTACCGCAGGCGATGACGCTGCGCGGGATGAGGAATTGCGCAAGCTGTTCTCGGCGGCGGCACTGGCGCAGGATCTGGGGCTGGAAGTGCATGCAGGCCACGGGCTGAATTTCGAAAATGTCGGCCCCATCGCGGCCATCCCGGAAGTGGTGGAACTCAATATCGGCCATTTCCTGATCGGCGAGGCGGTCTTTGTCGGGCTGGAAGCCGCGATCCGCGAAATGCGCCGCCAGATGAATCTGGCCCGGATGTGAGTGTCGCATGATCCTGGGGGTCGGCACGGACCTTGCCAATATCGACCGGATCGCGGGCACGCTGGCGCGGTTCGGGGACCGGTTTCGCAACCGTGTGTTTACCGAAGCGGAGCTTGCGCGCGCGCAGCGCCGGGGCGATGACGCCGCCACCTATGCCAAGCGCTGGGCGGCGAAAGAGGCCTGTTCCAAGGCGCTGGGCACAGGGCTTGCGATGGGCATTTCCTGGCGCGACATGTGGGTCACGAACCTCAAGGGCGGCCAGCCGGTGATGCATGTGTCGGGCTGGGCGGAGAAGCGGCTGGCGGCGATGACGCCCGCGGGGCATGACGCCGTGATCCATGTCAGCCTGACCGATGACCACCCCTGGGCGCAGGCCTTCGTGGTGATCGAGGCGCGACGCATGGCCGATTGAGGGTCACGCCGGAAGCGCTTCGAACATCGGGAAAGTGACCCCCAGCGCCCAGGCCAGCACCAGCCCCAGCCCGATCCCTGCGGCAGCGGGCAGGCCCGTGCGCCGGCCCACCCAGCCTGCCATTGTGCCAAACAGCAGGAAGAACAGCACGATCAC
>SLQN01000200.1 GCA_007131465.1 Paracoccaceae bacterium | reverse complement strand
TCGCCAGCGCATAGGTTCCGCGCATCGCCTCATGCGCCTGCGCATGGGCCGCGACGGTGACCTGACGATTGCTTTCCGACAGGCGCAATTCGCAGACCAGCGCGTCGGAGCCGCGCGCAGCTTTCGAGGTGGCCAGACCCGTCGTGCAGGCCATGCCGGTCAGGACAAGGGCCGCGACGGAATAGGGTATTGCAGACATGATCGTCTCCTTTTCCTTTGTCAGACTGGCCGGGGGCAGCCGCCCCCGGCCCCGCGAGGGTCAGTCCTGGATGATGAGGATGACATTGCCATTGCCATACTGGGTTGTGCGGGCGGTATTGCCGGACCCGGTCTGGATGACGCCAACCGCATTCCGGTGGCCGCCCTGCGTGACCGTGGCGTCATTGCGGCAGCCGATCTGCGCCACGCCGACAACCCCGCGCGTGCCGTGCTGGCGGGTATCAGCGACATTGCGGCAGCCGACCTGGCCCACGACCACGCGGTTGCGCGACCCGTCCTGCTGGTTGATGCTGTGATTGCCGCGCCCGTTCTGGGTCACGCTCAGGCGCTGGTGGATGCCGGTCTGGGTTGTCGCAAAGCTGTTGCCCCGGCCCCATTGCTCGACACTGACGCGGTTGGACCCGGCCTGCGCCGGGACAGCGACGGCCAGAGTGATGGCGGAGGCAAAAGCAAGCGCAGCGCCTGCGAACCTGATCTGGGAAAGATGAATCACGGGTTTTCTCCTGTTGCATGATCTTCGGTCTGAAACCTGTCCCGCTGCGGGACATGGCGCGGAATAACCGCTGCCCAGACCATGCAGGCCCCGCACGATGCCGCACAATATCAGCCCCGCGTTACCGGATAGCGCTGGGGGAGTTATCTGATAGCATGGCGGCCAACGGCTCGAGATGCCTGCGTTTTTCAGGAAGATGGGCGCTTCCCGACACTGGCACGGGACTGTCGGCCTGACCCGCCGCGATGGCGCAGCAAACCCCGAAGCCGCGCGGGGATGACGTGATCATCCGGGAAATTTCCGCAAAAGATGCGGTTGCGCTGCCCAAGGGCAGAGGCACAATCAGACAGTTTTACAATGCAGGACGCCGCTCAGCGCCTTGCGCGCTGCTTGCCAAGTTCGCGATCAAGGATGTTGCGCATCTTGTCCACCGCCCCGGTCACGGCGGACTGGATGTTGTCGGCAGTGTTGGTCGCCGTCACGGGCTGGCGGTTTTCCAGACGCACCTCGACCATGCAGCGTTTGTCGTCCGGCCCGCTCTTGTCGGCATTCTGATCCTGAAGATGCACTTCGACCCGCGTGATGGACCCCGACACAGCGCCCAGTTTCGATTCAAGCACACCTTCGACGAAGCGCATCACATCTTCACGGCCCGCGATGGTGTTGTCAGTATTGATCTGGATCTGCATGGCGTCTGCCCCTTTGCTGCCTTACACAACTGATCTATGCACACACACGCCCCTGTGCAATCGCAACGCGGGCAAAAGCGCGGGCGTCCGCTGATATTGAAAGTTGAAAGCACAGTCGCGAAAGATCGGCGTGATCACGCTGCCGGATATGTCTCATGTCGAAACCGAATCGCTTCGACGTGGCACGAGTTCTAGCCAGATCCCGTCGCGGGCGCGCACGGTCAACTGTGCCATTGGCACAGGGATCTTGCCAGCAACGCCCCGAAATTCCCAGTCCAGGAGCAACCGCGCAAGGATCAGCACGCCCTCGGCCATTGCAAACCCCGCGCCGGGGCAGACCCTTGGCCCGGCGGAAAACGGCAGAAACCCGTCACGGGCACAGGCCTTGTTGCCCGCCTCCTGCCAGCGTTCGGGCCGGAACTCATGCGGGTCAGCCCATATCGCCTCATTGCGGCCCATATACCAGGGCGACACGATCACCTGCGTACCCGCCCCCAGCTTCCGGCGGCGGAATACCTCGCGCCGCGCAGCCTCGCGCACCAGCATCGGGACGGGGGGATACAGCCGCAAGGCCTCGCGGAACGTGTCGCGAATCAACGGAAACCGCCTGAGGATGCCGAACCCCGGGGCCGTTCCTTGCGCAACATAGGCATGCAGTGCCAGTGCCTCCTGCGCAAGCCGCGCCTGCCAGTCGGGATGGGTGGCAATCAGATAGAGTGCCCAGGCCAGCGCAGAAGCACTGGTCTCATGCCCCGCCAGAAAGAAGATCGCGACCTGATCGACCATTTCTTCGGTGTCGAACATATCCCCTGTAACCGGGTCGCGCGTGGTCATGATCTTGGTGGCCAGATCATCCGGGGCCATGCCGGCCTCGATGGCGGCCATCCGATCCACGGTCAGCCGCGTGATCAGCGCGCGGATGCGTGCCGCCGTCGCGCGGGTTTCACGCGAGAACAGGCGCGGGATCCATCCGGGCAGGGGGATCAGCGCGGCAGGATTCAAAATCGGGGCCGAGCGCTGATGCGCCCGGAACGTGTGATAGACCTCGGCGGCGGTCGCATCCTCGATCGGGATCGAGAACAACGTGCGAAAGATCACATCCGCGGCTGCATGGCTCATCTCGGCCTCGATTTCCACCTCGCCCGCGCGCAGCCGCGCGGCGCTGGCGGTGGCTGCATCCCACATGGCCGGAAAGGTATCGCGCAGCCGCCCGCCCTCGAAGGCCGGGTCGATCATACGGCGTTGCCGTTCCCAGAGCGCGCCATTGGTCACGAAAACGGAACTGCCCAGCAGCAGCCGCAACCCTTCGCGCACGCGGTCGGATTTCGGGAAATCGCGCGGGCGTTCCTGCAATACAAGGCGCACCAGATCGGGTGTGTTCACCATGACCGAATGCAGGAAGGGCAGCTTCACTTCGGCCATCTTGGCACGATACAGCCGCTCTGGCTGAGTCGAGAGGATGTCTTCGCGGAACATCGCAAGGTGCTTCCAGAACGGCACGCGGTCGGGCCGGTGCTGGGGCATGGGGGGACGGGTCATGTCAGGCGCTGATGTGGCGGCAGATAGCAGGCGTGGCTGACCGAGGTCGAAGAGGCGCGGTTGGCAAAGCGGTCCGCCAAGGCAAGCGGCCCGGCGGTGATCAGGAAATAATCATAGTCGCGCGGCGCATCGAAGGCGCAGAGATACTGGAAATGCAGACGGAAATAGCGCCGCTTGTATTTGCGATAGGTCTCGGGTTTCAGGCTCTGGGTGAAGGCTGCCGAAATCACCACGGGCCAGCGCTTGCCCTCACGGGGGGCCGCGCCCGAGGATGACACCGGATCGCAAAGCGCATAACAACACCCATCCCCCGGCGCCGTGACGTCCAGCCAGAACAACTCCTCGCGCGTGGACAGATAGCGCAAATCCGCGCGCAAGTCGTCAGCCAGCGGCAGATAGGATTGCATCGGCACGGCATGTCCCAATGTCAGAAACCCGAGTTTCGGATGCCCCCGTGCCTGCCCGGCGCGGATGACCCGCGCCACCACGGACACGCCCAGATGCACCCCCGAGGAATGTCCCACGACGAGCACCTCATCCAGATCCGGGTCTGCGAGCGCCGCCCCGATGCGGGCCGCGAAATCATCGAGCCGCGCTTCAAGCTCGGGCGGGTTGTGGCCCCTGTGTTTGGCGGTGAAGGCGAAATCCAGAAGCAGGTAATGCACGAAGAACCGCCCGTCGATCTTGCGAAACCCGTGCAGGATGGGCGGCACGAGCCCAAGCGCCAGCGCATAGGCCAACCACCAGGGCAGGACATGGGACAGCCCCCAACCCAGCCCAGCCGCAGCCAGCACTGCAATCGCCAACTGACCCAGCAACATGACGACCGGATACATCGCCGCAATACCGGGGCCTGCGCGCAGCCGGAACAGGCGAAACAGAACCCCGCTGGACAGATATATCCACGCCGTCCGGGCCAGCAGCAGATAGGTGGCCAAAATGCCAGCCTGCATCGAATCCTTTACGATATCGGACCATTCGAGGATGAAGATGTCGCTTTCGGTGGTCAGCCCGTGAACCTTGGCCATGACGCGCCAGCCATAGGGGCCATCACCCTTGAGCGGGCGTTGAGAAATCTCGTATCCGGAAATCCGCGCCTGATCAGCCGCTTCGCAGCGATAGAGTTCGCGATACCGGCGCGGCGGGAACGGGTCATAGCCGGGGATGTAATAGACATGACGACGTTTCACCCCCTGCCGCAGGGGCAGGTCGCTCTCGCGTGTGGTGGCGGGGTCGGTCTGCAT
>SLQN01000268.1 GCA_007131465.1 Paracoccaceae bacterium | reverse complement strand
CGACAGGTCGGTGAACAGCATGTGGCGCGACAGGGCCAGATCGGGGCAGTCCAGTTGCAGGTCCAGCCCGGCGTCCAGAATGGTGCTGTATTCCGCGCGCATCGCATCGGCGAGTGCGTCCAGATAGGCCTGCCGGTCGGGGTAATGGGCGTTTTGCAGGAACAGCGAGATCACGCCGGGCGAGGCGGCATTCATGAACCCCCGCGCCACCCCCTGCGCCGCCATCGCGGCCGTCAGGTTGGCAATGTCCTTGTGCAACTCCTCTTGTCCCTTGCTTTCCACTGGCCCGGTGCATTGCGGGCGGGCATAGCTGGGCGTGCCGCCGGATTTCGCCAGCCGGTCCAGGAAGGTCGGAAACATCTTCAGGTCCGCAGGCGCATTGCGCGGGCTGTCCCCGGAAAAGCCGGTATAGCGGTCCTTGACATAGGTCGCATAGCTGATCTTTGAACATTCCCCATCCGACACAATATCAATCCCCGCCTCTTTCTGGCGGCGGACATTCTCCGTGACGGCAGCGGCCATGCAGGCGTCAAAGGCGGCGGGGTCATAGTCCTCGCCGCGTTCGCGCGCGAACAGAAAATCGACCACCGCCTGCGACCGTGGAAGCGAGCCGACATGCGTTGCAAGCACGCTCATGTCAGCCTCCGGGTCAGGCCAGCCGGGTCATCGGTGTTGCGGATGCGGTATAGCGACGCCTCGCCCGTCATCGCGGGCGCAAGCGCATGGGGCAGGCTCGGCGGAATGGCCGCCGTGTCGCCGGGGTTCAGCACTGTGCTGCCGCCCTCCCAGGACAGCCGCCAATGCCCGCGCACCGGCATCAGCACCTCGTGCCGGTCCGTGCTGTAGGCCGCATCGGGGAGAGAGCCGCGCGACAGGAACTCGACCTCGAAACCGGGCCGGTCCTGCAACAAGCCATCCGCCGCAATCACCTTGCAGGGCTGGTGGTCCGACAGCGCCATCATGTCCCAGTAGCGCGCGACATAGTCGGGAATTACCTGTGCGGTGCTGGGTTCGGGGATGTCTTTCAACTCGTCTTCGGTCAGCAGCGGCATCGGGGCCACGCCTGCGGGCAGGGTCGCGCCCGCCTTGGTGTCATATAGCTTGCCGTTCTCGCCCAGAACCAGCCCGTGATCGCGCGCATCCTCGATCACCTGCGGCGCCCAGATCACCCCGCCCCCGGCATCATCGCCGCCAAGGATGGCCATGATCATCCCGTAATCGGTGCCGATATTCTCGAACCCCCGGAAAATGCCCGTGGGGATGTTGAAGATATCGCCTTCCTCCAGCACCACCTCGCCCGCCGTGCCCCAGCGCCCCCAGAAGAAGCGCCAGCGCCCTTTCAACACGAAGAACACTTCTGCCGTGCGGTGGTTGTGCAGCGAATTGCGGCATTTGGGGGGCTGGCCCGCAGCGCCGATGTTAAAGCCCGGCGTCTCGGAGATATGCACATGCTGATCGGCACTTTCCGACACACCGCCGCCGATGATGGTGAAATTCTCCTTCTGGTCGCTGCCGGGCGTATGGGCATCGATGAAGGCGGTCTTGCAGGGTTGCAGGTCGCCGTAGCGGACAATGCGGGCGGCCATCTGGTCGGGGGTCATGTCTCACCTGTGTGCAGGGCGATCTGTTTCCAGACCGCAGTTTCGTCAAACAGCGTATAGTCGCGCCGGATGCCCCAGCCGTGGCGGCCATCCGCACCCCCCCAGGGGCCGAATTCGGCATGGGTCGCGCCCATCACATGCACGCGCGCCCCTGTGGGCGCACCGAAAGCGCCCCAGCCGTCATGCGTGCCATCCAGCGACCAGCGCAGCGCCGCGCGCGGGGGCATCATCGGGTCTTCGCGGCCGATCACATGGTGGATGGTGAAGACGGCCGAGGGGAAGGCCGCGCGCAGCCCCATCCAGAAGCGTTCCGCCCCGTCATGCGACGCCGTCTCGACCCCGCCGGGGTAGAACAGGTTGGCGGCGCGGTCATAGACCTGCGCGACGGCGGCGATATCGGCGGCCATGATGCGCGTCAGTGTGTCTGCCAGCCGCGCGCCCCATTCGTTGGTGTTTCCGTGTCCCGTATAGGGGCCGGGAATGTCAGTTTCAGGGGTGAAAGGCCGCGCGCAGTTTTCCGGCCCACCTTCGCGCGCAATCTGGTCGCGGGCAAAAGCGCGCGGGTCCCACCCCATCTGGCGGACAACTGCGCCATTGTCGCGGATCAGCCATTCATCGTCGATGGCCCCTCCGCGCGCATGGCAATCGGCAATCACGCGGTAGTGCAGGCGCTTGCCGGTGGCCGGGCCGAACGCACCGTCGCCCGTATGCGTGGCCGTGGACAGGATACGGTGCGAGGACAGCATGCCCGCCTCGGGCGTGCCCGACCAGATGACATCCTCCCCCAACAGCCTGCGGTCGGGAAATTCCGACAGCGTGGCCATCGTGGCGGCAATCACGCCCTGATTGCCAGTCGAGACCCCGCCCGGCATCCGCACCACGATCTGCGGCGCGTAGTATTCGGTCAGACTGGCAAGCCCGCGCCCTTCCCAGATCTCTTGCGTGATCCCCAGAATATAATCCGGGAAATCGCGCCATTTCGGGTCAAAGCCCTGCATCATCATCTCCCTCACCCCGCCGGGCCGATCCGCGCAGGATCAGCGGCGCGTCAATCTCCACGTTCTGGGCGGCGCGCGCGGGGTCGTTGATCTGCGACAGCAGGGTTTCAACCGTGGCATCGACCATCCGCAGCAGTGGCTGGCGCACAGTGGTCAGGTCATACGCCCCCCAGGCCGCCATCGGCACGTCGTCATAGCCCACGATCGAGACATCGCGCGGCACGCGCAGGCCCATGTCGCGCAGCGCATCCATCACGGCAAAGGCCATGTGGTCATTGCCCACAAAAATCGCATCAGGCGGGCTGGCTGCCTGCATCATCCGGCGCGCGGCTGCCGCTGCCGTGTCGCGGTCATACATGCCGTCGATGACCGTATCGGGCTCCATCCCGGCCTCGGCCAGCCCCTCGCGCAGCCCGCGCGCGCGGTCCTGCCCGGTGCTGGACCCTTGCCAGCCGCTGATATGGGCGATGCGCCGGTGCCCGCCCGCGACCAGAAACCGCGCCACCTTGCGCCCGCCCAAAGCATTGGCGGATGTGACCGACGAAAGGCCCGCGCCGGGCTGTCCGCGATTGAACATCACCAGCGGAATGCCCGCATCGGCACAGCGCCGCGTGACATCATTGCTGATCGCGACCGAGGCGGTGATGATCCCGTCCACCTGATAGGCCAGCAGGTCTTCCATCAGCCGCTCCATCTCGCCTTGCGTGTTCGAGGCCATGAACAGAAGGACGTGATAGCCCTCGGCCTGCAACGCATGGCTCAGCTTTTCAATGGCGACCGGGTAGAACTGGTTGTCCAGATAGGCTACCACCAGCCCGATCATGCGGCTTTTGCCGGTGATCATCGCGCGGGCCAGCGAATTGGGCCGGTAGCCCAGCGCCTTGGCCGCCGCGCGCACCTTCGCGGCTGTCGCAGGGGCAACACTTGCGCCCGGTGTGAAGACCCGGCTGACCGCCGACTGGCTGACCCCGGCCATTCTGGCCACATCCATCGAGGTGATCTTGATGGGCGTGCTCATCCCGCTGTCCACCCGCCATCGACGCGCAGCGCCGTTCCGGTGACCAGCGCGCTGGCATCCGAGGCGAGATAGACCACCGCCCCCATGATATCCGCGACCTCGCCCACGCGGCCCAGCGTGATCTTGCTCTCGACCCAGGCGCGGCGGTCGGGATTGTCGAATGTGGCCTGCGTCAGCGGCGTCAGGATGAACGTGGGGCAGATCGTGTTGACGCGGATGCCATGCCCGCCCCATTCCATCGCCATCGCCTTGGTCATGCCCTCCAGCGCGTGCTTGCTTGCGCAATAGACGGCGCGATCCTGCCCGCCGACATGGCCCATCTGGCTGGAAATCTGGATGATGCTGCCGGGCCTGCCCGCAGCGACCAGCCCTTGCGCCACGGCCTGCGCCGCGAAATAGGCCGCCCTGACATTCACAGCCATGACAGCGTCGAAATCATCCTCGGCGGTGTCCAGCGCAGGAGTGTGGCGGGCCAGCCCTGCGGCATTGACCAGCACATCGAACGGCCCCTGCGCGGCGATGAACCCCCGCAGCGCCGGAATATCAGCAACGTCCAGCGGCTGCGCATCGGCCTT
>SLQN01000028.1 GCA_007131465.1 Paracoccaceae bacterium | reverse complement strand
CCCATATCCGTGTGATCCGAGATGAAGCAGCCGTCAGTGCCGGCGGGGATTGGCGGCGGGAAAGCCCCCATCTCGAAATCGGCCTGCTCGCGGAACCCTGCAATTTCCCAGGAACCTGCCGGATAAATCGCCGCGCGGCCAAGGGTGAACAGGTTCTGGCTGTCGGGGTAGCTTTGCGATTCGAACCCGCGTCCCAGATACTCTGACCAGCGCGCCAGCTGGCGGAATGGCGCCACCCATTGCTCGTCGGTCAGCCTGGTCTCGCCCGCAATCAGCGCCGCGCGCCCTTCTTCCCCACGCCAGAAATTCACGCCGATATTCGCAAACCCCATCGTGGCGGCTTCCCACTGGTCATTGATACCCATAGCCATCGGGATGTAGCTGCCGTCTTCGGCGATCGCGTCAAGGACTGCGAAGAAGTCATCTTCGGTTGCGGGCACGTCAAGGCCAAGCTCTTCGAAAATCTCGGCATTGTAGATGAAGCCATGAATAACCGACGCCAGAGGCACACAGAAGGTCTGGCTGCCATCATCCGTCGACCAGGCCGATTTCGCGACGTCGGAATAATTCGCCATACCCTCCAGATCGGTCAGATCGGCAAGCTGGCCCCGCTCGAACAGTTGCAGCGACGCATCGAAGGCGCGGCAGGTCACGATATCGCCCGCTGTGCCCGCATCGAGCTTGGAGTTCAGCGCGGAATTGTATTGCGCGGGGGCTGTTGGCTGGAAGTCGAGCTTGATGCCGGGATGCGCGGCTTCAAAAGCCGGGATGATCTGGTTGCGCCAGATCGTGATATCATCATTGCGCCAGCTTTCGATGGTCAGCGTGACGTCCTGCGCAAGCGTGCCTGTGGCACAAAGCGCAATCGCCGATGTCAGCATAAGTGTCTTGTGAAGTGTCATTGCAGTCCTCCTCGTTGCAGTAGAGGCAGCAATGCCGGATCCGCGATCCAGTCGCGCTACGCCTCCCTCACACAAGTAGAACCAAATTAATACCATTTGTCCAGATGATTCTTTTTCTCCGCAATAGGCCAAAGGTCCTGAGGGCAAGCATTCTAGAAAATAATAGCCTTTTCAGTTGCATGTATGACTTTCCTTAAGGGCGCCTTATGATCACATGCGCCTGATGCACGGTCCAGGGCCTAAAGAACCGCTTCCCTTTTGGTATTATTTTGGTATTATATCTATGGAGGTGACAATGGTGATTTTCATTGGATTGGATGGCGGCGGCACCTCGTGTCGCGCGCAGGCAGAATTGCCGAACGGCCAGCGCACGCCCATTGTCACAGGCGGCGCGGCCAATATCTTCAGTGATTTCGACAGCGCGCTGCACGAAATCTCAGCCACGCTCGCGCAGGTGATCGCCTGTGCCCGCGCCCTGTATCCCGATATGGCACAGATCCGGACCCGCATTGTCCTTGGCCTTGCCGGAGCCAGCGAATCAGATGCCGCCGCCCGCCTGATCGCCGCCCTGCCCTACCCTGATCTCTCCGTCTGTGGGGATATCGACATCTCGCTGTCCGGGGCCTTTGCCGACAGGGACGGAATGGTCTTGGCCGTCGGAACCGGGTCGGTCCTTGCCTGCCAGCGCTCCGGCCAGATGCAGCGCCTGGGCGGCTACGGGCTGATCCTCGGGGATGAGGGCAGCGGCGCATGGATCGGGCGCATGGCACTGCAACGCTGCCTGCATGCGCGGGATGGCTTTGGCGTGGATGGACCACTGGTCGCAGCGCTGCGTGACAGGTTTCCGCAGCTTGCCGATATCATCACGTTCGGCGGACGCGCGCGCCCGGCAGATTTCGCAGCCCTCGCCCCCCTTGTGCTGGAATACGATCGCCAGCATTGCCCTGTCGCGGGTGGCATCCTCGATCAGGGCTGCGCCTATCTGCTGCGTGCAATAACCCATTTGCAAAATGGCGCAGGGGACATGCCGGTAGCACCTCTTGGCGGGCTCGGCCCTGCCCTGCTGGACCGGATCATCGCGCAGGGCAATACCCATCTGCTCCGCGTGAACCCATTGGGAACAGCCCTTGACGGCGCATTATGGAAAGCCCGCCACAGCGCGGGCGCACAGGAGTAGACACCATGAGCCAGACCTTCATGGCACAGGAAATTGCCGAAATCCCGGCCAGTGTATCCGCATGTCTGACGCAGAATGCCGGGCCCCTGGACGCACTTTCAACCACGCTACAGAAGTTTGATCCGCAGCTTGTGATGACCGTCGCGCGGGGGTCGTCCGATCACGCCGCAAGCTATTTGAAATATGCCTGCGAAATTCTGACCGGCGTGCCGGTGGCTTCTGTCGGGCCTTCCATTGCTTCGGTTTATGCCACACAGCTCAGGCTGCCCCGCACCTTGTCGCTGTCGATATCGCAATCCGGCCAGAGCCCGGATATCGTAGCCATGACCCGCGCCGCGCAGGCCGCCGGGGCCATCACAGTCGCGCTGACGAACAATCCCGAAAGCGATCTTGCGCTTGAGAGCGGCCATTGCCTGCCGCTCCATTGCGGCCCCGAACGCAGCGTCGCGGCGACGAAAAGTTTCGTGACCTCGGTTGTGGCCGGCCTGGCCCTGTTGGCAGCATGGCACCGGGATCAGGCCCTGTCCGAGGCACTGGACGCCCTGCCCGACGCCTGCGCGAAAGCCCTCGCTTGCGACTGGACGCCGCTGTCCGAACGCTTGGTGCGCGCACCTGCACTTTACGTTCTGGGCCGGGGCGCAGGCTACGCGATTGCCAGCGAGATCGCGCTCAAGTTCAAGGAAACCTCGGCCATCCATGCCGAAGCCTATTCCGCCGCCGAAGTGCTGCACGGCCCCTCGGCCCTGGTCGAAGACGGCTTTCCGATCCTGGGCCTGATCTGCGAGGACGCGGCCAGGGACGGCTTTGCCACGACAGCGCGCCGCTTGCAGGCGCAGGGTGCCGATGTATTCGTGACCGCCGATCTGACGGATCTGGCTGCATTGCCTGTCATGGCCCCCCTGCATCCGCTGATCGATCCGCTTTTGCGCGTGGTCTCCTTCTATGCCTTTATCGAGGCGCTGGCCCGTCGGCGCGGCCTTGACCCAGACACACCGCGCCATCTGCGCAAGATCACCGAGACCGTGTGATGCAATGCGTTCTCAAGGCCGCTTGGGTGTTCGATGGCTGGGCGCTGCACCAAGATGCGGCCATCAGTCTGTCCGAAGACGGGTGCATTGCCGGGTTTCACGCAGCTGGCGAGGACCTGCCCAATGGCGCGCAGGTGACGGATCTTGGCGCCGGAATCCTCGCCCCCGGCCTTGTCGATCTTCAGGTGAATGGCGGCGATGGTGTCATGGTCGGCCCGGAGACGGATGCCGACCAGCTTGCGCGCATCTGTTCGGTCCATGAGCGCCTTGGGGCAACGGTCATCCTGCCGACGCTGATCACCGATACCCTTGATGTCACCCGCAAGGTGATCGAGGCCGGGGTGGAGGCTCATCGCCGCCACGTGCCCGGCTTTGCCGGATTGCATCTGGAAGGCCCGCATCTTGACCCGGCCCGAAAGGGCGCACATGACGCCGCCCTGATCCGCCCGATGACAGAGCAGGATTTGGCCCTGCTGTGTCAGGCCGCGACAGTGCTGCCCGCCCTGATGCTGACCGTCGCGCCCGAATCCGTCAGCCTTGATCAGATCACGGCCTTGCACCGGGCGGGCGCGATCGTCAGTCTTGGACATTCGGATTGTTCCGCCACTGACGCGAAGGCGGCCTTCAGTGCAGGCGCGCGCTGTGTCACGCATCTCTATAATGCGATGGGGCCACTTCAGAACCGTGCGCCGGGTCTGGTCGGCGCGGCGCTCACATCTCCGTTCACAGCCGGGATCATTGCAGACGGCGTTCATGTCGCCCCCGAATGCCTACACGTCGCGCTCCAGTTGAAAGCGCCCGATGGCCTGTTTCTGGTCAGCGATTCAATGGCCGTTGCGGGCACGGACATGGATGCTTTTACCCTTAACGGGCGGCGCATCCTGCGCCAAGGCGGCCGACTGACACTTGCAGATGGAACTCTGGCCGGGGCCGATATCTCCCTGCCCCGGTCAGTGGCGCATCTGGCAGAACTGGGCATCCCAGTTGCCCGCGCGCTCGCCATGGCAAGCCGCATCCCGGCCGACGTGATCGGTGCAAGCGACAGCGGTCGGATTGTACCCGGCGCGCGCGGCGATCTGGTCTTACTGTCGGAACATCTCGACTTGCGAT
>SLQN01000093.1 GCA_007131465.1 Paracoccaceae bacterium | reverse complement strand
GTTCGATCTGACCCCCTTGCGCCGATCTGGCCGCCGCCTGCTGGAACTGGGCCGGTCCTGCATTCATCCGGCCATGCGGGGCGGGGTTGGCATGTTGCAGATGTGGCAGGGGCTGGCGGAATATGTGCTGCGCAACCAGATCGAGATCCTGTTCGGCGCGGCCAGTTTTCGCGGCACAGATCCCGACCGCTGGGCCCAGCCGCTTGGCTGGCTGCACCATCATCATCGCGCCCCCGAGGCGCTGCGCGTGCGGGCGCATGACCCGGCTGGCTGCACGCCATTGCCGCGCGACGCGCTTGACCGCAAGGTTGCGCTGGCGCAGATGCCGCCGCTGATCCGGGCCTATCTGCGATTGGGCGGCGTGGTGGGCGATGGGGTGTTCGTGGACCATGCTTTCAACACGACCGATGTCTGCATCATCCTTGACACGGCCAGCATGTCGTATCAGGCCCGCGCCCTGTCGCGGAACGCGTTGGTTCCAGAGGGCCTGGGGTGACATGGACGTCGGACACGCCGCCCCCTGACGGCGCGATCCCGCCATGGACCTGGCCGCATGTGGTGCTTCGGGGTTGTGGGCTGGTCTTGCTGATCTGCGCGGGGCTTGTCGTGAAATTCCTGCTTCGGTTGATCGAACGTCCACTTTGCGGGCTGCGTCGTCCGGTCTCGCCCTTCGTGACGCAGGCCGTATGCCTGATGGCCCTGCGCGTGCTGGGACTGCAGTTGACCATAACCGGCACGCCCATGGTTGAACGCGGCGCATTGGTGGCCAACCATGCCTCGTGGCTGGACATTTTTGTGCTGAATGCCGCGACACGCGTGTTCTTCGTGTCCAAGGCCGAGGTCGCGGACTGGCCCGGTATCGGCTGGATGGCGCGCGCAACAGGAACCGTGTTCATCCGGCGCGATCGGCGCGATGCTGCACGGCAGAAGCTGGTATTCGAGGCCCGGTTGCGGGCCGGGCACCGGCTGCTGTTCTTCCCTGAAGGCACAAGCTCGGACAGCCTGCGCGTGCTGCCTTTCAAATCCACTCTGTTCGCAGCCTTCTTCGCGCCGGAACTGCAGGATTTTCTGCATATCCAACCTGTCAGCGTGACCTATCACGCCCCGCACGGTACAGATCCCCGATTCTATGGCTGGTGGGGGGATATGGATTTTGGCCGGCATTTCCTGCGCGTTCTTGCCCAGCCCCGGCGAGGGCGCGTTGATCTGGTCTTTCATCCGCCCATGAGAGCAGCCGACTGGTCCGACCGCAAGGCACTGGCCGAAGCCTGCGAAACGGCGGTACGCGCAGGCGCGACCTGTTAGCGCAGCGGAGCGGTCAGGGCGGCAAGTGATGCAACCGGGTCGTCGCTACCCCATATTTCCGTGCCAATTGCGAAGAAATCCGTCACCGGGGCAAGAGCCGCGACGAGATCGCGGGTCAGGCAGCCTTCCGCCACGACAGGCAGTTCGATCATGCTGGACCACCACTCAAACAGATCGTGGGGGGCAAATGTGCCGTCGCCAAGCGCGCTTTGCCCGACCGGGCCGAAGCTGACATAATCCGCGCCCGCTTCGCCCGCGCTGATGCCGTCATGGCGCGACTGGCCGCAATAGGCCCCGATGATCGCCTCTGCCCCCAGCGTGTCGCGCAGCTTGCGGATGCGTGTGCCGGGGTCGGTCAGGTGCACGCCGTCCAGACCCAGCCGTTCGACCATCAGCAGATGATCCGAAATCACCAGCGGAATATCGCGCGCATGCGCGATCTCGCGCAGGCCATCGGCACAGCGCAGGATCGTATCCTCGTCCTGTGTCGCCAGTGACAGGCGCAGGCAGGCAATGTCCTGTGCATCCAGAAGGCGGCCCAGCAGGGGTGCGAATTGCGCAAGCTCGATCACCGGGGGGGTGATCAGGTAGATCTGGGGGGTATCTATGCTCATGGCGCACCTTTCCGGCAATGCTCGCGCCCTCTTAGCCCGTGGCCAGTGGGGAAACAAGCATGGCTTGATGCCGCCCCGGCCCCGCGCTAGAGCGACGTCACGCCTTGCAGATGGACCCCGCAATGACCCCGCTTGATGACCAGCTTTTCGATGCGCCGAGCCCGCTGATGGTGCTTGTGCGCCCGCAGATGGGTGAAAACATCGGGGCGGCGGCGCGCGCGATGCTGAATTTCGGCTGCGCGCGGATGCGGATCGTGGACCCGCGCGATGGCTGGCCCAACCCCAAGGCAACGGCCATGTCCTCGGGGGCCTACCGGGTGCTGGACCGCGCGGGGCTGTTCGAAGACGTGGCCGCTGCCACTGCCGATTGCGACTATGTCTATGCCACCACGGCGCGCGGGCGCGGGCTGACCAAGCCGGTGCTGACGCCGGAACGCGCGATGATCGAGGCCCGCGCCTTTGCGCAGGCGGGCAAGCGCGTCGCAGTCCTGTTCGGGCCGGAGCGGGCCGGGCTGGAAAACGAGGATGTGGCGCGCGCCAATGCGATCATCACCGTGCCGGTGAACCCGGCGTTCTATTCGCTCAACCTCGCGCAATGCGTGTTGCTGGTGGCCTATGAGTACAGCCGTCTGGGCTCCGAGACCCCGCCCGAGGTCATGGCCATGGCCGGCACGGAATTCGCAACCGGGATCGAGCGCACGAAACTCGGCGATCATTTCGAGCAACGTCTGGAAGAGGCCGGTTTCTTCTTTCCACCGACAAAGGCCGCGAACATGCGGTTGAACCTGCGCAACATGTGGGCGCGCCTTGCCCTGACCCGCGCCGATGTCCAGAGCCTGCATGGCATGTTGCGCCAGCTTGCAAGGCCGCGCGACCCGAAGTGACCACACGCCCTGATGTCGCAGGCGTGCGATCAGCGCGCCGCATGCGACGCAGGGCGCTTGAACCCGCGACAGCCCCGCATTAGCTTTCGCTGCGGCAGGACAGGAGAGGCCGATGGCCAAAAAACGCGCGATATTCGAGGATGTCACCGGGGCAGAGGCAGTCAGGCCCGCGCTGCAGACCGGCGGGATCGACCGCGCGAAACCGGGTGCGCGGGGCGCGATCCGGTTGTGGCTGATGATGCTGTTTGCGCTGGTCTGCGTCATGATCCTTGTAGGTGGCATGACGCGGCTGACCGATAGCGGGTTGTCGATCACCGAATGGCGGCCCGTGACGGGCGCGATCCCGCCCCTGAATGCCGAGATGTGGGCTACGGAATTCGAGAAATATCGCCAGATCGACCAGTATCAGATCGTCAATCGCGGCATGACGCTTGAAGAATTCAAGATCATCTACTGGTGGGAATGGGGCCATCGGCAGTTGGGCCGGGTGATCGGGCTGGTCTGGGGGGCGGGGTTCCTGTTTTTCTGGCTGACCCGTCGCATCCCGACCGGTTGGACCCCGCGCCTGCTGACACTTGGCGCGCTGGGCGGTCTTCAAGGCGCGATTGGCTGGTGGATGGTTGCGTCCGGCCTGACCGAAGGTATGACCACTGTGGCCTCCTACCGGCTGGCGACGCATCTGGGGCTGGCCTTCGTCATCCTTGGGCTGATCGCGTGGTATGCCCTCCTTCTCAACCGCTCCGAATCCGACCTGATTGCAGCACGCCGCGCGCGCGAGGGGCGGTTGTTCTCAATATCCACCGGGCTGATGCATCTGGCGTTTGTGCAGATCCTGCTGGGGGCGCTGGTCGCGGGTATCGATGCCGGGCGCAGTTATACGGACTGGCCGCTGATGCACGGCGTGTTCCTGCCGCCGGAAATACTGGCGATGCAGCCGCTTTGGGTTAATTTCTTCGAGAACCCCGCGACGACCCAGTTCATTCATCGAATCGCAGGCTACATTCTGGTGGTGCTGGCGGTCGTGGTCTGGATGGGGGGCCGGAAATCCAGCCATTCTGCCACCCGCGCGGCCTTCCATGCCATGCTTGTCGTGATGCTGGCGCAGATCGTGCTGGGCATATTCACGGTTTTGCACGGTGCACCATGGCAGTTGGGCATCGCGCATCAGGCCACGGCGGTGCTCTTGTGGGTGCTGATCATCCGCGCGCGGCATCTGGCACAATATCCGCGCTTCGACAGGCTGCGCAGGCAAGGGGCAAAAGCATGACCGCCTATGATGACTTGATGGCCTTCGTGCGCCAGACCGAAGCACTGGCGCAGGTCTCGGGTCGTCTGGGCTGGGACCAGCAGACCGTGATGCCGCGTGGCGCGAATGCCCAGCGGTCCGAGGAAATGGCCGCGCTGGAAGATGTGCTT
>SLQN01000558.1 GCA_007131465.1 Paracoccaceae bacterium | reverse complement strand
GGGTTTGACGGGCTGGACCCGACGATCAATCAGACCGTCCAGGAACTCGCACCATTTGCGCGGCAGCAGATTGCCGAACTCGAAGCGCTGACGGGGCCGTATCGCGACCCCGATGCGCCGCGCCCCTCATCCGGCGAGCCCATGCCGCAGAACCTCTGGGGATAAGGAGACTGAAGATGCGCCAGTTGATCACTGCCTTTGGCACCCTTGCCACACTAGCACTCCCGGCATTGGCCGAACCGATTGTCGAAGCCAATACAGCGGTGCTGGAACCAGGCGATAGCGTCAGGGTCGCGACTATTCCCGACGGGATTTTCCTGCGCGATACCAATGATCCTGCTGACAACATATGGAGCAGGCTGCCGGAATACCGCGTTCATCTCTGGCCCGCGCCTGCCGTTCACCCCTCGATCGATTTGATTGTCGATTATGACGATCCCGGCAACATCGTTTACCTGAATCTTGCCCGGACCTCGGATCGGTTCTATGTGCGGATGCGCTGGCGCGACGACACGCATGATGCGGCCACGACGATGGACCGCTTCAGTGATGCCGCCGCCATTCAGTTCTCGCTGGGCGATGATGCGACGTCATATCTCATGGGCACTGGCCCGAATGATGCGGTGAATATCTGGTACTGGCGCGCCGATGGCAGCCCTGCGCAGAACCTCGCCGCCGGGGGTTATGGCAGCACGACCATGCTGCCGACCCAGACTGTTTCGGGCGCTGGCACGTACCGCGAGCACGAGACGGCCCCGAATGAATGGGTGGTGGTCATGTCGCGTCCGCTGGCCGTCTCGGGAGAGTACGAGACCTCATTCCGCCGTTTCGAGGTTCCGGCAGCCTTTGCCATCTGGCAAGGCAGCGAGCGCCAGCGCGACGGTAACAAACTGGTCTCTGACGGCTGGATCCTGCTCGACATGGGCGAGGGGTGAACGCATGCAATTCGGCGAAAAGCTTGCGAAACTGGACTGTTCGCTTGGACATGCCTGTCAGTTCTGCCCGCATGAAGAGACCTGCACTCTTGACAAGCCGCACCATAACCGCCGCCTGATCGAGGCGCGGCTGGAAGAGATTGACCAGATCATTGTCGTTCTGGCCAACAAGGGTGGTGTCGGAAAAAGCACGGTCGCGGCCAATCTCGCGGCGGGGCTGGCGCAGCGCGGGTTTCGGGTGGGGATGGCCGACGCCGATATTCACGGGCCCAATCAGAGCCGGTTCTTCGGCTTTGCCGGAGCGCATACACGCACGACGTGGTCAGGCCTGAAGACCCTGAATTTCAGCGCCGACGGGATCGCGCATCCGTTGCGCGTGGGGTCTCTCGCATTCCTGCTGTCCGACGACACTGTCCCCATAGTCTGGCGCGATGCTTACAAACATGACTTCATTCATCATCTGATCGGTAGCTTTGACTGGGGGTCGCTGGACTATCTGGTGGTCGACATGCCCCCCGGTACTGGCAACGAACTCATCACCCTGTGCGACATGCTCGAAGGCTCGAACCTGTCCTCGGTTCTGGTCACTACGCCACAGGCCATCGCCCAGATGGATTCGCTCAAAGCCGCGCGTTTCTGTCGCGAGCGTGGCTTGCCCGTGGTCGGGGCCGTGGAGAACATGTCCGGCGTGATCTGTCCACATTGCGACGGTGCCTTCCACATGTTCCCCGATGCCGGGCTGGAGGACGCGCTGGCGGAATTCGACATTCCCAGGATCGCAAAAATCCCGCTTGCGCCCGAACTGGCGGCCGGGTCGGACGCCGGTGCTCCGCTTGTGGTCAGTGCCGCCGAATCCACCGTGGCGCAAGCATTTGATCCGCTCATCGATGCCGTTGCGGAACTCGGGCGAGAAGATTTCAGTGGTTCGGTGGCGCGCGCGCTCTCGGATGTCTTCAGGCAGAACATGGAGGCGCGAGATTTGCAGGAGGCCCTGACCGAGCTGCCAGAGGAGGAGCGCAGGCGGCTGGAGGCAGAATTCGGAGCGATGCTTGAAGGCGAGGCCGGGCGCCTGCACGAAGCCGCGCGCAAAGGGTAGCCATCATGAATGAAGCCAACACATTGAACCGTCGCGCGCTTTTCCGTGGGCAGTTCGCGAAACCGGATGACAACCGGTCCTGGCAGCCCGTAGAGGGGCTGGCCGCCGGTTCGGGCGACGTGTTCTGGGGGGGATGGGCCGATTCCGAAGGGGTCTTCGTCGCTGGAGATGAAGGCGTGATCTTTCATTGCGACGGCAGCCGCTGGGACAGGATGCAAGTCCCGAGCTCGCTGCCGGTGCATGCGCTCTGGGGCCTGCGGCGTGAGTCGCTCTGGGCGGTCGGCTGGATGGGGCTGATCCTGCACTTCAATGGCGAAACCTGGCAGCGCGTCCGTGGCGGCCAGATCGATGGTGAGGGGCGCTATGGTTCGACGCCTGAAAACACACCACTCTTCGCCATTGACGGCGCGGCCTCCGGCGAAACCTGGGCGGTTGGTGACAATGGCACGATCCTGCGACTTGATGGCGACGATTGGGTGCCCGAGAATTCGGGCACACGCGCGCATCTGCGCTGTGTGCGCTGCCTTGGTGATGGCCGGGTCCTGGCCGGGGGTGCGGACGGCACGCTGCTGATGCGCAGCCCGGACGGCACATGGGAAAAGGTGCCAAGCCCGATTGGCACGACATTTGTCGCAGCACTGGAAGTGGCGCCCGACACCATCCTTCTGGGTGGCGGCCGCTACACCGCGCGGGAAAACGGGTTTCGGGGCGATCTGCTGCTGTGGGATGGCGAGACATGCCGCCCGCTGTTTTCCGAGAATCGTTTCCGGCGCCTGCGCGACCTCGCACAGACGCCCGCCGGTATTGTCTGTGTCGGCGATGGCGGTCAGATGCACCTGCTGCGTGACAGCCGCATGGATCAGATCGAGAGCGGAACGATCCACGATCTTCAGGGCCTCGTGCCCCTGCCTGGTGGCGAGGCGTTGGTGGTGGGGGATTTCGGCACCGTCCTTGTTGGCAGTTCTGCGGCGCTCACTGTATTCGCGCCACAGGTACAAGCATCTGAACGGCCGAGCCTCTGGTCGAGGATGGACTCGGGAACTGACCGTCAACTCTGGGGATTATGGACCGATCCTCTCACCGGAACGCCCTATGCCTGCGGAGAGAATGGGACCGTTCTGATACTTGACCGGGGCAAGTGGGAGCCGCTTCCAAGCGTGGGCGATTTGAGTCTGCATGCCCTTTCGCGCGCGCTGGACGGCAGCTTGCTGGCCGCGGGTCAGCTTGGTGAGGTGCATCGCTATGACGGGCAGCGCTGGACCAAAGAGTTTGACCTGATGATGGACACCACGATCATGTCGCTTTGGTCGGACCAGCAGGGCAATTTGTTTGCGGCTGGCGATGAGGGGCTGATCCTGCGTTGCGAGACTGGCAGCAGCGGCCAGAACGCAGACTGGATGCGCATGGCATCGGGCACACGCAGCGCGTTGTACGGGCTCTGGGGCCAAGACTCGGAGCACGTTCTCGCCGTTGGTGACTTCGGGCTGGTGCTGCGTTGGAATGGAACCCGGTGGGACGTGTTCAACGCCGGGACCGAGCATTTCCTTTTCGATGTCTGGGGGCGCGCGCTGGACGATATCTTTGTCGCCGGCTTGTCAGGAACCTTGGGCCATTTCGACGGCGAACGCTGGCGGATCACCCCGGCGCGCGCCCGAAAGGATCTTTTGTCGCTTTCGGGCAACGCCACCTATGTGGTTGCAGTGGGGTCTGGTGGCGCTGCAATGCTCCATGATGGAAAAAGCTGGCGCCCGGATCAGACCGGTGTCGAGGCCGGCTTGCGGGCGGTCGCAATCTCCGACGACAACATGATGCTCGCGGTAGGTGACGGTGGTTTGATCATCAGGCGTGACGGGCTGGAGCAAGATTAGTGTCAAACGCGAAGAATTCGAAACTCTGTCCTCGCGCGTGCAACGCTATGCTGCCGCAAGGGCGCGCTCAGCCCCGGGCCGAGGTGCCCGCACGACCGTGACCGACTGGCGATCTGTCATCCAGTGTGTACCGAAGCGGCCATTAATACCCGGCGCAGCGAATTGCCAAATGCAGCCTCATGGTGAATTTGAATCGGGATCCCATCAGACAAGGTGGTGGTTGTTGCAACTCATGACCCAGATCAAAGCGAACTGGTGTTATCGCTGCCAACAATAGGACAGCTGAGGATCGAGGGGGGGAGTGGCGACGTGAATTCGTCTGAGCGGATGCCACTCTGGCCGGGCCAAGTTCATCTGCAGGCGCGAGGTTTGAATGAGAGATAACCAAGGCTGCAGTTGTGATTCGGACATGAAAGCTGTGCCAGTTGAAGTGGCACTGGAACATGCTCTTGCCCTTGTTCCGCAGCCGCACTTCAGCGAAAGCGTTTCGCTAGAGCAGGCGACTGGGCGTGTCACCGCAGATGCCGCGCTTGCGCCGTGCCCTTTGCCCCCTTTCGACAATGCCGCAATGGATGGTTACGGGCTCGACCCTGCCACGCTGTCCGGCACCGGTCCCTGGCAGGTTACCGTCGCAGGCTCCATTCGTGCGGGTGACATGCCGATCCAATGTCCGCCAGGTGCGGCGCTGCGTATTCTCACCGGGGCGCCAGTCCCTGCCGGAGTCACCGCTATCGTTCCGCAGGAAGAGGTTCAGTCTTTGGACACGGGTATCGAACTTCGTCGGTTCCCGAGAGTCGGCGCGCATATCCGCCGTGCCGGTTCTGATCTTGCGGCGGATGAAACTATCCTGCCCGCCGGTCGTATGATTGGCCCGCGCGAAGCTGCTGCGCTGGCGGCGAGTGGTCACGCGACAGTCGCGGTGCGCCCAAGGCTGAAAGTTGCGCTGGTGTCCACGGGCTCCGAGCTTCAAGAACCCGGTGCGCCGCTCGCGCCGGGTCAGATCTGGGATGTCAATCGCGCGCAGCTTGTAGCGGCACTCTCTCAGCCATGGATAAGGCTAACGCAGCACAGCACCCATGCAGATCAGCCTGAGCGCTTGCGCGAGGCCGTGTCGCGCGCGGCTACCACTGCCGATCTTATCGTTACGACCGGTGGTATATCGGTGGGGGATGCGGATCACATGCCCCGGATCGTGCAAGAGGCAGGTGGCGAGGTGCAGGTCATGAAGCTCGCCATGAAGCCCGGAAAACCCTTTGCCGTCGGCCGCATTGGCTCTGCGATCTGGATTGCTCTGCCCGGCAACCCGGTGGCCGCCTTTGTCTCATGGACCGTCCTGGGCGCGCCTATTGCGCGGGCCATGGTCGGGTCAGACGATATCATGCCGAAAACGACCAGTGCCAGGCTTGGCGCGCCGGTCGCGCACAAACCGGGCCGTTGCGAATATCGTCTGGCAGTCCGCGCGGCTGCGAGAGTGGGGGAGGGGCTGACCGTCGTTTGCATGACGGGGGTGGGGTCGCATCGTACTGCGCAACTCGCTGCGGCGGACGGGCTGGTGCGCATACCCGGCGAAACTGCCGACATTCCGGACGGAACACTTGTCGATTTTCTACCATTCTGAGGTGAGGGGCTTCGACCACCCTCAGGACATTCAAATCTGAAGCGGAAACAAGGATGCAAATGCGATTCGTAACTGCAACAGGGCGCGGGGCCATCGACGCTTGTCTGGCCGAAGCTGTGACGCGGATGGAGGCGGCAGGTATCCGACTGGCCGGGACCGTGCAGACCAATATCGCGCGGGCGGATCGTGCGGTCTGCGACATGGATATTCGCGTTCTGCCTGATGGTCCGGTCTTTCGGATCAGCCAGGACCTAGGGGTCGGTGCGCGGGGGTGCCGCCTTGACCCCGGCGCATTGGAAAGCGCAGTGACCGAAGTCGAAGCACGTCTGGATGGCGCAGCGCTGCTGATTGTAAACAAGTTTGGCAAGCAGGAGGCCGAGGGCCGCGGTCTGGTGAATGTCATCGCCGACGCGACCGCGCGGGGCATACCCGTGATCGTCGGGGTCAACCGGCTGAATCTGCCGGCCTTTCTGTCCTTCGCCGACGGGTTGGCCGCACCGCTGCCGACCGACCCGCAGGCCATTGCCGACTGGGTGCTGGCCGCGATTGGTCAGAGCCAGGCAGATGCTGCGCCCCCAAAAACAGCGCTGCTTCCCTGACCTCGAGCGCAAGGCTCGTCAAGCCGCGTGCCGTTATGCACTTCGTTTTTGGCCAGCGCGACAGACATAGCCGATCCCGCGAACCGTCTGAATCATCCGCGGGCGCTTCGGGTCGCATTCGATCTTGCTGCGCAAGCGACGCACCAGAACGTCGATAGTGCGATCATTGAGCGACCAACTGTGCTCGCCCAATCCTTCAAGCAACTGCTCGCGGCTCAGGACGCTGCCCGCACGCCGCAAGAGATGATGCAGCAAGTCGAACTCGGCGCCGGTGAGATGAATATCCGCGCCCCTGTGGTCGGTCAGGCTGCGGGCATCGGCATCAAGCTCCCAACCATCAAACTCTATGCGCGCTGTACCATTCTCGTGCATCGCACTGCGCTGCCCCGCGCAGCGGCGCAGAATATTATGTGCGCGCACCAACAACTCACGTAGGTTCACAGGCTTGTCGAGGTAGTCATCAGCACCGATCTCCAGCGCGACGATATGATCGATTTCATCCGAGCGTGAACTGACCACAATGACCGGAAGATCGGATTTGCTCCGCAATTCTCGCAACAAGGTCAACCCGTCCTTGCCCGGCAGGCGGAGATCGAGGATGATAAGATTGACCAGATGCCGGTCAAGCGCGCGTGACATCTCCTCGCCGTCAGTGGCGCAGATGACACGGTAATTCTCGATCTCGAAATAGGCGGCCATGGCCTCCATGCTGGTGGGCTCGTCCTCGACGATAAGAATGGTCTTGCGAAGTCCCATCATCGCCTTCCAAGCATTACATATTCGTGCAATAATTTGTAATACTTCATTAACATTCAGATGGCAAGCCATTTACATGGCCCATGTAACATCCCAAAAAACAAGGGGTGTTTCAATGTTTCGCAAGATCCGGGCGTTTCTCTTCTCGCCTAGCGCTGTCTTTTCCGTAGCCGGCATCTTCGTCGTCGGCTTCTTCGGTGGGGTCATCTTCTGGGGAGGCTTCAATTGGACAGTCGAGGCCACCAATAGCGAGAGCTTTTGCCTTTCCTGCCATGTCATGAACACCCCTTATGAGGAATTTCAGGGGAGCGTGCACCATACGAATGTCTCTGGTGTGGGGGCAACCTGCGCCGATTGCCACGTGCCGCGTGATTGGTTGCCAAAGATGGTTCGCAAGGCAGAGGCCACAAAGGAACTCTACCACTATATCGTCGGCACCATCGACACGCCCGAAAAATACGAGGAGCGCCGTCTGGTGATGGCTCAGCGCGTCTGGGACCAGATGGAGTCGAATGACTCACTGGAATGCCGCGCCTGCCATAACTCCGACCGGTTTGACTATGAAAACATGAAGCCAGAGGCCGTTGCTCAAAAGAAAGAAGGCTTCGCGCGTGGCGACACCTGCATCACGTGCCACAAGGGCATCGCCCACAAGCTGCCGGATATGTCGAGCGGTTACACGCGAATGCACCGCGACATGGTCGCGATGGCCGAACGCTCCTCTGGCAGCGGCGACAGGCTGTATCCGATCACCACCATTGCGCATTACGCCAGTGCTGCTGATGCCAAGACCGAAGAAAACCCCATCGGGCAAGTCCTTTCAGCAACGGCGCTGGAGGTCCTGGAACGCGATGGCGATGCCATCAAGGTCCGTATGCGCGGCTGGCGGCAGGAAGGGGCTGATCGCGTTATCTATGCCAAGCGCGGGCGGCGCATCTTCGAGGCGACACTGTCGCCGGCGCATACCGACCGCGTGGAAGTGGGCGAAGGCGAGGTTGACCCGGATACTGATCTGGTCTGGAACCGCGTCAGCCTCGATAGCTGGGTACGTCAGGGACAGGTCATCGAAGATGCAGAAACCATCTGGGCCTACGCGCACCAGATGAACCAGGCGGCCTGTGGCACATGCCATGCCCCGCGCGACCGCTCGCATCAGACAGCAAATCAATGGATCGGCGTGCTGCGCGGCAAACAGGAATCGGTCGCGCTGTCCTCTGAAGAAATGCGCACATTGCAGAAATACATGCAGCTCGGTGCCCGTGACGTGGAGACAGAAGGTGGATACTGACCCGCATGTCGCCGCTGTGCCGACCCCGCTTGAAGCGACCTTTGTCTGCCGCTGGGCCGCCTCCCTGCTGCTCGTCCCCCCTTGCACCGATGCTCTGGCGACCTATGCCACACCTGAAGGAAAAACGCTGCTTGCCGCGCTGCGCGCCGACCCGGCGCTGGCTCAGACAGGCGAGGCGCTGTCGGCGCTGACCGAAGCGCCGGACGGGCTGGAGATCGCAGCCAGCCGGCTTGCAGCCGAGCATTCGCGCGCCTTTCTGGTCGGCGGCCCGCAGGCCGTGCCACCCTATGCCTCGGTCTGGCGCAGCGAGAAGGGGCTGCTCTGGCAAGAGCCGGCGCGGCAGATGGCAAGGCTGCTCAGAGAAACCGGACTGGTCATCGACACCGGCACGCCCGAGCCGCCCGATCATCTGGCCATCCAGCTGAACCTGCTGGCCGCCCTGCTGGAGCGCGAGGCAGAGGGCGGCGAGACCCCGCTCCCGGCCGCCGAATTCGCGCACGAGCATGTGATGAGCTGGGCGCCTGACCTGGCCACGGCACTGCGGCGGCGGGGTTACACCGTTTTCTATGGCGGGCTCATCGAGGGGCTTATCGGCTTTCTGCGCCACAATCTGGCAAATCAGACAGAACACCAGCCGGGCCTGGCGGGCCGCGAACCCGCCCTGACCGGGAAACCCGCGACGACAAACGCAACCATATGAGGATGCCATGACCAGACAGAACCAACTGACCATCTCGCGCCGGAGCCTGCTGCAAAGCGCTACGGCCATGGGGGCGCTCGCGGCCTTTGCGCCGACTGTGCTGCGGCCCGGTGCAGCCCAGGCCGGCACCAATGGCGAGGTCATCTCGGGCTCGCATTGGGGCGTCTTCTATGGCCAGGTCGAAGACGGCGTCTGGACCGATCTGCGCCCCTGGGAGAATGACCCGGCACCCAGCCACCAGCTTCCGGGCATCATGGACAGCGTCTATTCGCCCTCGCGCATCAAGTATCCGATGGTGCGCAAGGCATGGCTGGAAGGCGGCCCCGGCGCCTCGCCCGAGACCCGCGGCAGCGATGACTTCGTCCGCGTCAGCTGGGAAGAGGCGCTCGATCTTGTTGCTGGCGAATTGCAACGGGTTTCCGAAACCTATGGGCCGGGTGGCATCTTTGCCGGTTCCTATGGCTGGAAAAGCTCGGGCAAGTTCCACAACTGCCAGAGCCTGCTGCGCCGGATGCTGAACACCGCGCTTGACGGGCAGTTCGTCAACGCCACCGGCGATTATTCGACCGGTGCCAGCCAGGTCATCATGCCCCATGTCACCGGCACGCTAGAAGTCTATGAACAACAGACTGTCTGGCCGGTGCTGATTGAAAGCACCGATGTGCTGGTATTCTGGGCCGCTGACCCGATCACCACCAACCAGATTGGCTGGACAGTGGCCGACCACGACGTCTATCCCTATTTCGAACAGTTCCGCGACACCGGCAAGCGGGTCATCATCATCGACCCGATCCGCAACAAGACCGCCGAGTTCTTCGACGTCGAGCCAATCCGCATCCGCCCACAAAGCGATGTGGCGATGATGCTGGGCATCGCGCATGCGCTTTACAGCGAAGGGCTGCATGATCAGGCGTTCCTGGATGAATACACCACCGGGTTCGACCGCTTCCTGCCCTATCTGACCGGCGAAAGCGATGGTGTGCCGAAAACCCCCGAATGGGCGTCCGAAATCTGTCAGGTGCCGGCGGAGACCATTGTCGAGCTGGCGCAGCTCTTTGCCGCCAACCGCACGATGCTGGCCTCGGGCTGGTCGATCCAGCGCCAGCAGCATGGTGAGCAGTCGCATTGGATGCTGGTCACGCTGGCCTCGATGCTGGGCCAGATCGGCCTGCCGGGTGGCGGCTTTGGCCTGAGCTATCACTACGCCAATGGAGGCGCGCCCTCGGCGCGGGCAATGGCAGTTCCCGGCATCTCGGACGGTGGGGCCGCGGTAGAAGGGGCGGCCTGGATCACCGAAGCCGGTGCCTATTCGATTCCGGTCAGCCGTATTGTCGAGATGCTGGAAAATCCCGGCACCACCTTTGACAACAATGGCGAAGAACTGCCCTTCCCGGATGTCTACATGGCCTACTGGGCCGGCGGCAACCCGTTCCACCACCACCAGGACCGCAACCGCATGCGCAAGGCCTGGCAGAAGCTGGAAACCTTCGTTGTGCAGGATTTCCAGTGGACGGCCACCGCGCGCCATGCCGACATCGTGCTGCCCGCGACCACATCCTATGAGCGCAACGACATCGAGAATGTCGGCGACTATTCGTCAAAGGCGCTGGTGGCGATGAAGAAGATCGTCGAGCCACAGTTCGAGGCGCGCAGCGAATACGACATCTTTGCCGACATCGCCGATAGGCTGGGCGGGCGCGATGCCTTTACCGAGGGTCGCGACGAGATGGGCTGGCTGCGACACCTCTATGAAAGCGGTATGGATCAGGCCGAATCGATCGGGCTGGATGTGCCCGGTTTCGATGGCTTCTGGAGTGCGGGTATCCTCGAATTCGAGATCTCCGATGCAGCGCGCCGCTTCGTGCGTCATGCCAGCTTCCGCGAGGATCCGCTGTTCGAGCCGCTGGGCACGCCCTCGGGGCTCATCGAGATCTACTCGCGCACAATCGAGCGCATGGGCTATGATGGCTGCCCGCCGCACCCGACCTGGCTGCCGCCGGACGAGTGGTCGGGCGAATCGGCCGAGTATCCGCTGCATGTCAACTCGGCGCACCCCTTTTCGCGGCTGCACTCGCAGCTCAACGGGACGATACTGCGCGATGACTATGCGGTGACAGGGCGCGAGCCCTGCCTGATCCACCCCGACGATGCCAGCGCGCGCGGGATCGAGGATGGCGATGTGGTGCGCGTGTTCAACCATCGCGGCCAGACTCTGGCTGGCGCCGTCATCACCGACGCGACCCGGCCCGGCGTGCTCCGGCTGAATGAAGGTGCCTGGTTCAACCCGGTGGACACCACTGCCGACACCGCGCTTTGCGCCTATGGCGATGTCAATTCGCTGACCGGCGATGTGCCGACATCGCGTCTGGCCAATGGCAATTCGGGCCACACCTGTCTGGCAGATGTGGAGAAATACACGGGCGAATTGCCGCCAGTAACCGTGTTTGAGGCGCCGACGAACGCTTGACAGAGACTGCACTGGCGCGCACGGTTGCGCGCCAGTGCAGCATTTTCTGCTGCCTAAGTAAAAGTGTCGATTTGATTATCTGACGCCCCTGCATCGCCCGCATTGACCAAGGCTGGCCTGAAAGCATGGCAGTTTTGTTGACGCTGCCATCACGACGCGCTGTCGAGACTCGGGAATCAGTCACAACCGGAGGGACTGAGGTGGACGAGCTCGGACGGCTGATTGTCGAAAACGAAGACTGGCTGACCGACCGCGTGGTGCATTATGCGCATCAGAATGGCCACACTGACTACACCTCGACCCTGCGTGAGGCTTGGCGTCTGTCCATAGTCCAAATCAGCAAGCCGATTGTGGCGGCACTTGCCGATATTGCCGCGACACGCAAACCGCGCGGCGAGGCCCTTGATGAGGCAGCCGCCTATTGCCTGGAGCAAACCCGCAAGCACGCGGCGCGTGGTATCGACATCGGTATGTTTCTGGGGCTATTGGTGTTTTATCGTCGCAGTTTTTTCGACCTTGTCGAGGAAAAGCCGGTCTCACCCGAAGACAGGCGACGTCTGCTGACCGGCTTGATGGAAATCTTCGACGTTATCGAACTGGGACTTGTCACCAATCTGGTCGCCAAGGGCACCAGTGATGAACTCGAGCAACTCAGGGCTGCCAATCGCGCACTGGTCAATGAAAAGAACAAATACCTGACAGTCTTCGAAAGCCTGTCGGAGCCCGCAATTCTGGTGGATCAGAATGATACACCCTTGCATATGAACGCAGCAGGACATCGGCTGCTACTTGGAAGAGACGCCCCCGGTCTGGGTTATTACGGCCAGGTGGACCATGACCCATTGCACGAATTGCTCGGCGAGATAAGGGATAAGTCGCAGAGAGAACAAGAAAACACGGCAGGGATCACACTCGACACAGTCAACGGGCAGCGCGTGTTTTCGGTAGCCAGCCGGACAATGCTCGACATCTCTGACAAGTTTACCGGGCGCGTGATTATCCTCAAGGATGTAACCGAGTATCTTGCTGCTACTGAAGCGGCCAAGGATGCCGAGAAAGCCAAATCCGCTCTGCTGGCCATGTTCAGTCATGAGATCAAGACGCCGATCAACAGCATTCTGGCGCTCACACATCTGATTGATGACCAGCGGCTTGATCCGGAACAGCAGCGACACTTTCTGCGACTACAAGAATCCGGTCGCGTCCTGTCTGAGTTGATCGAGAATATTCTTGGGCTGTCACGCGTTGAAGCCCGCGCCTTGCGAAGGCTCGACCAGGAGTTCAGTCTGCGGGATCTGATCCGGAGCGTCATGCTCACGATCGAATCAACTGCGACCGAAAAAGGGCTCGAAGTTCAGTCTAGCATTGCCGAGGATGTCCCGTCGCTGCTCTATGGCGATATGCAGAAACTGCGCCATATCCTTATGAATTTTCTGTCAAATGCTGTGAAATTCACGCGCGAGGGCGGCGTCACTCTGCATGTCACCCTTTCCGAAACGCTCGGCGCCGATCACGCACAACTGCGCTTCGCGGTCATCGACACGGGTCCCGGGCTGCCGCCGCGCGCGACCAGTTGGCTGTTCGAACCTTTCACGCAATATGAAGATGCCAGTCAGGAGCAGAGTGAAGGTGGAACCGGGCTGGGTCTGGCAATCTGCCGGGAATTTGTCGCCTTTCTGGGGGGCAGCATCTCTGCCAGCCCTGCTCAAGGCGGCGGAAGTGAATTCACCTTCGAGCTTCCGTTCGCAACCGTCACCCGGCAGCAAGATGATGCCCCGGACAGCGCTGGTCTGTCCATCTTGATCGTCGAAGATGATCTGGCCAGTGCAAGGCTCATCAAGGCCTATCTGCAAGAACTTGGACATGCCCCTGTGCTCGCCGAAAACGTGAGAGGCGCGCTCCGACTGCTTGAAACGACCGACTTCGATATGGTGGTAAGCGACCAACATCTCGGCAAGGCCACGGGCAGTGAACTCGCGCAACATCTGCGTAAGGCAAAGCACGCGCGGCTGCGATCCCTGCCTTTTATTCTCATGACAGCGGATGTGACCGATGTGAGCAATCTACCGCTGGATTTGGTGCAGTATATTGTCGCCAAACCCTATGGGCCCGGCGAGTTGGCACAGGCGATCCGTCAGGCGCTGTTGCCCGATCCGAATGGCAAGGCGGCGCCAAAGGCAGCCAAGACCGAACCGTCTGAGGCAGATACCTTGGAAACACTCCTGGATAGAAAACGTTTGGACCAGATGCTTGCGGATCTGGGCCCTGAGCGCTGCAAACGCATCATCGACAGCTATCTGATCACCGCCAAGAGGCTGGCAGCCGAACTGCCCCGCTTTGCCATCGCGCAGGACGTCTCGCGCCTGGAAAGCGCCGCACACAGGCTCGCCAGCGCATCGAGCACGGTCGGCCTTCTGTCATTGGCGCGTAGCGCCAAGCAGTTGCAGTCCGGTTGTAAGAATGGAACGGGCGGAGCGTTGAAGGACTTGGTCGAGACACTGCGTCGAGATATGCACCACGCAATCGCGGAATTATCCCGATATCGGGGCAACTTGTAAACAACGGGATGCGTAAAGAACACGGTCCACAAATCTTCAACCCCAAAGCACTGACCTCGATAGAGCGAAATCAGCTATCAGTGTGCCATTGCAGTCTTGCGCCTTGGTGTCTTGAGCGCACGCAGGGCGGGTCTTGTCAGTCCCCGTACTGACGCTGAAACGCGGCAAAGATCAGATTGCGCATGTCGTGGAGATCGAGCTCGATCCGAGCGAGGGGGTCGTGGTCGACGCGCCAGCCTTCGTCACGCCGATTCCCGCTTCGGACGCGCTTCTCTGCGGGTTCCTGCGCAAGTTTGTGCAGCAGGGCTTCGTTGGTGAAGGCTTTGCGCGTCGACTGGGATGACAACCGCCGGCTGCTCGGCCCCATCGGCGACATCCACATCCCGCCCGCAGAAGCAGAGGAGGGGTGTCTCATGCAAACCTGAACACACTGGAGCATATCGCGTTCATCCGCAGTCACGCCATAGGCTCCAGCCTATTGTTTTCGCATGTCGAAAAACTCGGAACCGGTAACCACTTCCGAGCGACATGCTGTGGCGGAATGTCCGGCTTGCTTTCGCACGAAAGCCGGACATTCTGTCCGTGCTCTTGCAGCACCACCATCCCTGCCGGGACCATCAAGCCGGGCTGTATCGCGCGCGCTCCTTTCGCTGGTCTCAAGGCTTTCGACAAGACGCTGCCGCGCGGGGGGGCCTGTGGCCATGTGATCGCGCCTGCAACGGCGGCAGGGCGCGGGGGACATGGTCATTTCCGGGCAGCGCCCGACTCAGCCCCCCGCGCAAAACGCTGCCAGAAGCTGCGCCCTTCTGTCGCTCACAAGGCCATGGTTTTCGGGTCTGCGATGCGTGCTGCATAGGTGGCGAGGAACCTTGCAGCATCTGCCCCGTTGATCACCCGGTGGTCATAGGACAGGTCCAGCGGTACCATCGGGACGGGGCGCGGGGTGTCGCCGTCCCAGAGCGTGACGGTTTCGGTCCGGGTGATGCCGAGGATAGCGAGTTCGGGCGGGTTGACGATGGGAGTGAAGCCGATCCCCCCGATCCCGCCCAGATTGCTGATCGTCATCGAGGCCCCGCCCATCTCGTCGGACGCGACCTTGCGCGCCTGCGCGCGCGCGGCCAGGTCCGAGATCTTGGCCGAGATCGCCCAGAGCCCCTTGCGGTCGGCATCGCGGATCACCGGCACCATCAGCCCATGGGGCGTGTCCACGGCAATGCCGATATGGACATAGTCCTTCAGCACAAGCGTCCTGCCATCGCCCGAGAGCGAGGCATTGAAGCGCGGGAAATCGCGCAGGGTCTGCGCCAGCGCCATGATATGGAAGGCGAGCGCGGTCAGCTTCACACCGCGCGCCTGCGCCTCACTGCGCCAGTTCTTGCGCAAGGCCGCAAGGGCCGAGACATCGGCGCGGTCGTGATGCGTGACCTGCGGGATAAGCGCATTGGCCGCGCCCAGATTGCCCGCCGCCACCTGCGCGAAACGGCTCATCGGCTCTTCGTGCACTGGCCC
>SLQN01000245.1 GCA_007131465.1 Paracoccaceae bacterium | reverse complement strand
TGGTGCGTCACCACCACCACCCCTAAAGGGGGGTGGGGTGGTGGTGATGCTGCGTCACCTGTTGGGCGCGAGGTGGTGCAGCAAACTGGTCCCAATGCCCAAGAACCTTTGGGGGGCGTGATGCCGAGGGGGGGAGTTATCTCTTCGCGCTGTGAGGTGGCAACATGAGGATTGAGCGGAAGAAAAAGCGCGAGCTGAAACTGCCAGAAGGCCGCAAGATCGGGGTCGGCCTGCCTTCCGGGGCAGTCTCTGACGAGACATTGGCCAAGGCGATCTACAACCATTTCGGCACTGCTGACATTCCGGCGCGGCCTTTCATCACGAATGCGCTACGCGACAACCGGCTCAAGTATCGCCGCATGATGGCTGACATGGCGGGGCCGATCCTGCGGGGCGAGTTGACCAGTGACGATGCTATGGCGCGGCTTGCTGAAATCGCTGTTGCTGATGTGAAAGCGGAAATGGTGAAGGCAAAGCCACACAATGCGGCTGATACGGTTCGCAAGAAAGGCTCTGATAATCCCCTGATCGAGGGCGGGGCGATGCAGCGCGGTATCACATGGAGGCGTGATCCATGAAGCCTGCCACGGTTGCCACACAGTTCTTGCAAAGCCTGAGTATTCCCGAGGGGCCTAGTGCTGGCCAGCCTGTCAAGCTGGCACCCTTTCAGCGGCAATTCGTGAAGGGGGCGCTTGATCCGGCTGTGAATGTCGCTGTTCTCAGTATCGGGCGCGGTAATGCAAAAACCGCTCTGAGTGCTGGCATCGCTCTGTGCGCGCTTCTGGGCGAGTGGGACAAGCAACCCCGGCGCGAGGTTGTGATAGCGGCGCGGACGCGCGATCAGGCGCGGATTGCATGGGACTTCGCTGCAGGCTTTGCCCGGTCACTGCCAGAAGAATTGCAGATGCAGCTCAAGTTCCGGCGTTCCCCGCGGCTGGAAATCGAGTTCGAGGGCGATGGCGGGGGCCATTTCATGCGCGCGATTGCAGCGGATGGGAAAACCGCTCTGGGCGGGGCACCTACGCTTTGCCTGATGGATGAGCGCGGCCACTGGCCTCTTGATCGTGGCGATGATCTGGAACACGCGCTGCTGTCCGGTCTGGGCAAGCGCGGCGGCAAGGCGCTGATCATTTCCACCAGTGCAGCCGATGACAGTCATCCGTTTTCTGTGTGGTGCGACAACCCGCAAGAGGGCGTCTATATCCAAGAGCACCGGCCTGCACCCGGCTTGCCTGTTGACGATCTGGCCAGCCTGATCGAGGCCAACCCCGGCGCAAAGCATGGCATTGGCTCAAGTGTCGAATGGCTGCAAGGGCAGGCGCGGCGGGCGGTTGCGCGCGGCGGATCCACCCTGACCAGTTTTCGATTGTATAACCGCAATGAGAGGGTTTCGGGCGAAACCCGCGATTTGCTGCTGACCGTTGACGAATGGCTTTTGTGCGAAACCACTGATCTGCCACCGCGCGAGGGAGAGTGCATTGTCGGCATTGATCTGGGCGGTTCTGCCAGCATGACGGCGGCGGCGTTCTACTGGCCTGTGACGGGCCGTCTTGAATGTCTGGGCACATTCCCAAGCAACCCTTCGCTGGCAGCGCGCGGGGCCTCTGACGGCGTGTCGGGGCGATATGTCGAGATGCAGGACCGGGGCGAGCTGTCCACCCTTGGCGACAAGACCGTCCCTGTTGCCGAATGGCTGGGCGAGGTCATGCGCCAGATCGAGGGCGAGCGCGTCACGGCGATCACGGCTGACCGATACAAGCAAGCCGAATTGGGCGAGGCTCTGGACCGTGCCGGGATACGGGTTCCGATTGTTTGGCGGGGCCAAGGGTTCCGCGATGGTGGAGAGGATTGCGAGAGGTTCCGGCGCGCGGCCTATGACGGGCGCGTGAAATCCCGGCCATCGCTGTTGCTGCGCTCTGCCTTCGCGGATGCGGTCTGCCTTCGTGATCCGGCCAATAACCTGAAACTGGCAAAGGCGCGCAGCACCGGGCGGATTGATCCTGTCGCGGCAACAGTTCTGGCCGTTGCGGAAGGCGCGCGGCGCATTGGCAGGCCATCCGGCAAGGCGAGGGTGGCGACATGGGCATGAGATACACCCGGCATTCTCAGGCCGTGATCAAATCGAGGCGCTGGAAAAATCTGCGCATGATCGTTCTGCGCCGCGATGGCTTTGCATGTGTTGAATGCGGGGCGCGCGGGCGGCTGGAAGTGGATCACGTCGAGCCTGTCCGAACACACCCCGAATTGAGTTTCGAGGTGACAAATCTGCAGGCGCTTTGCCCTGCCTGTCACACTCGAAAAACCCGGATCGAGTGCGGGCATTCTGCGCCCGATCCTAAGCGCGCCGCGTGGCGCAACCTTGTTCAAGCAATGGAGAAACAAGATGCTTGATTCTGTGAAAATCCAGCGGCGGCAGTCTGAAATCCGTCAATCTCTGGCCGAGCTGGTGGCCAAGGAAAAGCCGGAAGAAAACGAAATCCGGCAGATCGAGGCTCTGGATTCAGAGTTTCGCCAGAACGAAACCCGCTACCGGGCCGCATTGATTGCAGAAGATCAAGAGCGGCGCGAGGCAGGGGCCGATCTGGAAACCCGTTCTGATCGTGAATGGTCTGACATGATGGCCAGCTTCGAGCTGCGCCAGGTCGCCTTGCATCTGGATGAAGGGCGCAGTCTGGAAGGGCAAACGGCGGAAGTTGTGCAAGAGCTGCGCAGTGCCGGGGGCTTCCGGGGCGTGCCGGTTCCATGGCAGGCGCTGGAAACCCGCAACACGGTTTCGACGGGCACGCCTGACCCGATCAGCACGCGCCCGATCATTGACCGGCTTTTCCCCGATTCGATGGCGGGCCGCATGGGCGCGCAGATGATCAGCATTGATTCCGGGGCTATCGAATGGCCGGTTGTCACGTCTGCTGTGACCACGGGCTGGGCAGATGGTGAAGGGCAAAACGTGGCGCTTGGCGCGGCCTTTGCCACAACTGACCGGGCGATGAAACCTGACCACAATCTGGGCGTCCAGATGCGTGTTACGCGTAAGGCGCTGAAACAGTCTGGCGCGGCGCTGGAAGCTGCGATCAGGCGCGACATGCAAGGCGCTATGGGGCAAGCTATGGATGCGGCTGTGTTCCTTGGCACGGGCAGCGATGGCCAGCCTCTGGGCGTAATCACCGGGCGCAGCACCTATGGAATCGCGCTTGATGAAATTGACGATCTGGCGACATGGGCGGCTTTCCGCTCTGCAGTGACTCAATTCATGGTGGCAAATGCTGCAAGCGGGGCCGGTTCGGTTCGGGCCATGATCCGGCCTGAGCTGTGGGACTTCCTTGACGGGGCGCTGTGGGATGCAGGTTCGGGCCTGACCGAATGGGACCGCCTGACCAAGCACATGCCAAGCACCTACACCACCAGCAACGGGCTGGCAGCACCGGCGGGCGATCCTCTTGCCACCACGGCACTCCTGACCACCAGCACCGGGGGCGTTGCACCGATCTTCGTGGGGGCATGGGGCGCGATTGATGTGATCAGAGATCCCTACACCGATGCGCAAGCCGGGGGATTGCGGATCACGGCACTGGCCACGATGGACGTGACCGTTGCGCGCCCTGTGCAACTTCGTGTCCTGTCTGGCCTCGAAATCGCTGCGAGCGAAACCTGATGCTCTGGGGCGGCGTAGCAAATGGCGGCGCGCTTGAGCTGCGCCGCGCAACCGATGGCAGCGTGAAGCTGGCCGGTCGGTTTCCCTATGGTGTGCCTGCTGTTTTGTCCGATGGCGGGCGGGATGGCAGGCCACGCAAAGAGCTATTCGAGTCGCGTTCCCTTGAATACCGGATCAACAAGCCTGACGAGGATATTCACCTGCTGGTCGGGCATGATTACGATCATCCGCTTGCCAGCCGGGGCACGGGCACACTGTCGCTACGCGACACGGCGGCGGCGGTCACATTCGAGGCCACCGTAACGCAGGCCATCGCGGAAACGACACACGGGCGCGATGCGCTGGCCATGATCGGCGCAGGGCTGGCCGTGGGCATTTCACCGGGCTTTCGGATTCCACCCCGGCGCGCGGTCGAGAATGCAGAGGAAATCGAGGAAGAACCGAATGACGGCACGCTTGATGCGCAAGGCCAGCCCCGGCGCGGGGCAATCATTCGGCGGATCAAATCGGCGCTTCTGTATGAGTTTTCGGTCGTAACCCGGCCTGCTTATCCCGATGCGCAGATCGAGGCGCGGGCATGGCAAATT
>SLQN01000176.1 GCA_007131465.1 Paracoccaceae bacterium | reverse complement strand
TTTAGTGACACCACCCGGACCGCGCTGCTCTTTCTGGGCGCCGGGGTCGCGCAGCCTGCGCTGCACAATCCCGACTTTGATTTTCCCGATGCCCTGATCGCGCCGGGCTGCGCCCTGTTTGCCGAAATCCTGCGCCAGATCAATGGCCCGCAGGGCTGACGTCGTTCGTGGCAATGACGCGGACCGGCTCTGGCCTTTCGCCGGGTTTCCTGTTCTGATGGCGCGCGAACAAACCAAGAGGGCGCGCCGATGTATTCTCATATTCTGGTAACTGTGGCCTATGATGCAGGCCATGATGCGGGACCATCGCTGCATGTGGCCCGCAACCTGCTTGCCCCTGGCGGCCAGATCACGCTGCTGCATGTCATGGAACAAGCCCCTGTTTTCGCGCTGAATTACCTGCCCGAAGGCTGGCATGAGGACCTGCGCCGTGCGATCGAGACCGATCTGATGGACCTGGCCGCGAACTTTGACAATGTCTCGGTCATTGTCAGTGAAGGCGATGCCGCGCATGAAGTGCTCGAACAGGCGCATGCACAGGGGGTCGATTGCATCGTGATCGCGTCGCACCGGCCCGGCAGCAAGGGTTTCTTGCTGGGATCCACCGCCACCAAGGTTGTCGCGCGGGCGCAATGCGCCGTTCATGTCGCGCGGCGTCCGGCAACACCCGCATGAGCGTCCCGGTATTGCAGATAGGCCGGAAGCGCATCTTGTTCCTGATGGCAGCCGAGGCAGAATACGGCCCCGCTCTGCGCGCCCGCTTCACCCCGGTCATAACCGGGGTGGGGCCTGTGGAAGGAGCGGTCATCGCCACGGCCACACTGGCAAGGTTGCAGTCCGAGGGAGGGCTGCCGGATCTGGTGGTCTTGCTGGGCTCTGCCGGGTCGGCGCGGCTGGAACACTGCGGCGTCTATCAGGCAACAACGGTGGCCTACCGCGACATGGATGCCTCACCCCTTGGCTTTCCCAAGGGTGTCACCCCGTTTCTGGACCTGCCTGCCCGGCTGGACCTGTCCTGCTACATCAAAGGGGTTCCGGTGGCGACTTTGTCGACCGGGGGGAATATCGTGCCCCATGACCTCTATGCCAGCATCGCAGAGGACATGGTGGACATGGAAACCTACGCGGTCCTGCGCGCCTGCCAGACATTCGGCTTGGCCCTTGTTGCGCTTCGCGGCATCTCGGACGGGACAGAACCGCTGGAAGGGCTACAGAGCTGGACCGAATACCTGCATGTCATCGATGAACGGCTGGCCGATGCGGTCGACCTGCTGATCGCGCAGGTGCAGGACGGCACATTTCAAGGCTGAGGCGCGCCTCTCAGTCGGCGGCACTGTAGCGGCGGGCATAGCGATGGCCCAGCCCGGTCAGGATTTCATACCCGATGGTGTCGATCACGCCTGCCAGATCATCGATCGACTGATGCGGCCCCAGCAGATCCAGCATTTCGGGCGTGCCTTTCACGTTGGTTACGTCGATGGTCAGGAGGTCCATCGAAACGCGTCCCACCAGCGGGCAGGCCACATCGCCGGCCCAGAGTGTCGCCTTGCCGGACAGGGCGCGGTGGATTCCATCTGCATAGCCTGCCGAAATCGTGGCAATGCGCATGTCCTGCAGCGCCGTGAAGGTGTTGCCATAGCCCACGGACTCGCCAGCCTGAAGCTCTCGGATCTGGATCACCGGGATCGATAACTGCACGACGGGCCGCGCGCCCGTGAAGGGCGCGCCGCCATAAAGCCCGATCCCGGGGCGCACGATGTCGAAATGATATTCGGGTCCCATGAGGATCCCACCTGTAGCCGAAAGGGACCGCGGCACGCCGCAGCCCTCGGTCAGGTGCTGAAAACTGGCCAGTTGCTGCGCATTCATCGGATGGTCCGGCTCGTCCGAGCAAGCCAGATGCGACATGATCAGATCCGGCCTCTGCGACAGCGCGATTTCAGCCACGGCCTGCCATTCTGCCGGCTCCATGCCCAGCCTGTTCATGCCGGTGTCAAGCTGCACACCGAAAGGATGGCCGGGCAGAGTTTCGAAATGCCGCGCCAGTTGTTCGGCGGAATTCAGCATGGGCGACAGGTCGGCCTCTGCGATCAGTTGCGCATCGCCCTCCATATGCCCGCCATAGACGTGGATCGGCAATTCCGGCCCGAGGACCGCGCGCACTGCTACACCTTCTTCGGCCAACGCCACGAAGAAGCGTCGCGCGCCGGCGCGCGCAAGCGCATGAGCAACTCGGCCCGCCCCAAGCCCGTAGCCGTTGGCCTTCACCGTTGCTGACGTCTGAACATTTGTGCCGCAAAGCGCGGCCAGGTCGCGCCAGTTCGCCTGGATCGCCGCAAGATCGATATGCAGGTATGCCTGAGCCATATTGCGCCAATGCGGGTTTGTCACGCCAAGGTCAAGCCGGAAACGCCGGATATCGCCCACCAGACGGCGGCCAGTGCCGATGCCCGCCGACGCCCCGCGCAACATGGCGCGAACGCCACGCGGCGTGTTGGTGACCCCGGCAGGATTCGAACCTGCAACCTGCCCCTTAGGAGGGGGCTGCTCTATCCAGTTGAGCCACGGGGCCGCAGACATTGATTTACCCGCAATTTCCCGCAGTGTCACGATCTGCCGGTGCATCGCGACACGTGGGCCTTGGCGCGTGATCAATGTAACGCTAACATGGCGTGATACCCCAGAGAGGACGCCCACTTGCCCCCATACCTGCCCCCCGAAGCACAGCGTCCGCTGACCTTGCGCGACGTCTCCGAACTCAGTGGTGTCAGCGAGATGACTGTCAGTCGGGTGTTGCGAAACCGGGCCGACGTGTCGCCTGCAACCCGCGACAAGGTTCTGGTCGCGGCAAAGACGCTTGGATATGTGCCCAACAAGATCGCGGGCGCACTTGCTAGCCAGCGGGTCAATCTTGTGGGCGTCATAATCCCGTCGCTATCAAACATGGTCTTCCCCGAAGTCCTGAGCGGGATTTCCGCCGCGCTGGAAGATTCGGGCCTGCAACCTGTTTTTGGCGCGACCGATTACAAGGCAGACCATGAGGAAAACGTCATCTACGAGATGCTGTCATGGCGGCCCACAGGGATGATCATTGCAGGGCTGGAACATACCGAGGCCGCGCGGGCCATGCTGGCCAATTCCGGCATTCCGATTGTCGAGATCATGGATATCGACGGCGAACCGATCGATTCGATGGTCGGCATTTCGCACCGCCGCGCCGGGCGCGAGATGGCCGAGGCGATCCTCGCGGCGGGATATCGCAAGATCGGTTTTCTGGGTTCGAAGATGCCCGATGACCACCGCGCCCGAAAGCGGCTCGAGGGGTTCAGAGCGGCACTGGCGGAGGCGGGGCTGGACCTGGCCGATACCGAGCATTACGCGGGCGGGTCGTCGCTGGCCAAGGGGCGCGAGATGACACAGGCCTTGCTCGGGCGCAACCCCGACCTTGATTTTCTATACTATTCCAATGACATGATTGGCGCAGGCGGGCTGCTATACTGTCTGGATCAGGGGCTGGACGTGCCCGGCAAGATAGGGCTGGCGGGGTTCAACGGGCTGGAACTGCTGGACGGCATCCGGTTGCGGCTGGCCACGACAGATGCCTGCCGCAAGGAAATCGGGCGGCGGGCCGCAGAAATCGTGGCCGGGAAAACCACCGATGGTGTGATCGGTGCACGCCGGGTGGAGCTTTCGCCGCAGATCACCCCGGGAGATACCATCCGGCAGGCTTGACCGACCGCTGCAAGCGCCTGACCCGACCACCGACCTGCGTGGCCGGACCGCGACACATGGTCATATATGAATTTCAGGATATTCGGATCACACTGCGCAGGCATAACAAGAGGAGCCTTGCACATGATCCGTCACATTCGTCCTATTGCCCTTCTGTCCGCCCTTGGAATGGCTTTGGCCAGCCCCGTCATGGCCGACGAGACCGCGCGCCTTGTCACCATCGTCACTTCGGACCATCCCCAAACCCAATTGATGGCAATGGTACTGACCACGCAAGCCGTGGAACAGGGCACAGCCGCGCAAATCCTGCTCTGCGGGCCGGGCGGCGATCTGGCACTGACCGACGCGCCGGAAAGCGCGACAGCCCCCCAACCCCCGCGTGATGCAAGCCCGCAGGGCATGCTTCAGGCGCTTCTGGCGCGCGGTGTGACAGTGGAAGTCTGCGCGATCTACCTGCCGGGCCTTGGCGCGACAGCCGAAGCGCTGATCGAGGGTATTGGCGTGGCCCAG
>SLQN01000029.1 GCA_007131465.1 Paracoccaceae bacterium | reverse complement strand
TGGGCACGGTTCTGGGCATGATCGAGGCGTTTCAGGCGCTTCAGGCCGCAGGCAACCGCGCCGACCCGGCCGCTTTGGCGGGCGGCATCTGGCAGGCATTGCTGACAACGGCAGCGGGCATGGCGGTGGCCATCCCTGCGGCGATGGCGCTAAGCTGGTTCGAAAGCATCTGCGACCGGGTTCAGGCCGACCTTGAAGACCTTGCCACCCGCATCTTCACGGCACAGGGGGCATGATGTTTCGCTTTGCCACCCCGCGCCCCGCGCGCCGCCCCAGCCTGACGCCCATGATAGATGTGGTGTTCCTGCTGCTGGTGTTCTTCATGCTGGCCGCGCGTTTCGGGCAGGATGTGGGGCTGGCGCTGGCGCCGGGCGGCGCAGGCGGCGCGCCCTATGACGGCCCGCCGCGTCTGGTCGAGTTTGATGAGGTCACGCTTTGGCTGAACGGTGTGGAACGCGACCCGGCGGCGTTGACCGCAGAACTCTTGGCGCTGATGCCCACGCCTGATGCGCTGATCATCCTGCGCCCGCGCGCGGGCGCAACCGTGCAGGACCTGACCCGCCTGACCGAGTTGTTGCAGGCCGCAGGGATGTCACGCCTTGTGGTGCTGGAGCCATGAGCGCGCTCGATTTCTCCCCTCCCCCCCGCAAGCGCGCGCGCGAAAGCGTCGTGCCGATGATCAATGTGGTGTTCCTGCTGCTGATCTTCTTTCTGATGAGCGCGCAGATCGCCCCCCCGGACCCGGTGGAGGTTCTGCCGCCTGTCGTGCGCCACGCCGACGTACCCTTGCCCGAAACTGCGCGTCAGGTCTGGCTGGGGCGCGACGGGGTGCTGCATCATGATGGCCTGACCGACGCGGCGGCGCAGGCGCGGCTGGCAGACGATCCGGGGCCGGTCAGCCTGCGCGCCGATGCAGCACTTCCCGCAGCCGACCTGGCGCGGACCTTGCGCCTGCTGGCCGAGGCGGGGCTGACCGAGATCACCCTTGTCGCAACGCCGGGGGAAGAATGAAACCGGCGGTCGAGTTTCTGGGCTTTGCCTCGGTCGCGGCGCTGGCGCATCTGGCGGTCTTCGCGGCCGTTGCACCCGACGGGCGTGCAGCCGGAGGGGATGGCGGGGCGGGGGCTGTCACTGTTGCCGCACCATTGGGTGCGGCAGATGCCGAGATCGCTGCGCTGGTGCGCCAGTGGGAAACCCCGCCGCGCCTGCAAGAGCCTGCCACGTCGCCCAGCCCCGGCCCGGCGCCCGAGGCCGCCGCCATGACCCCCGCCAGCACCTCTGCGGCGCTGCCGCGCCTGCCCCGGACGATGCCCTTGGAACCCCCCGCTGCGGACGCGCCCATGGCCCGCGACACAGCCCCCCCGCCCGCGCTGTTCGACACGCCAGAGACCCGCACCACGCCGCGCCCGCGCGCGCGCCCGGACCCGGACCCGGACCCGCGCCGGACAGAACAGGAACCGCCCCCGCAACAGGCCGCGCCACAGGCTGCGCGCTCCGGCGGGCAAGGTCAGGCCGCGCAGCAAGGTCAGGGGCAGGCCCCGGTGGCCAGCGGGTCTGCGGCGACGGCAAGCCTCCTGTCGGAATGGGGCGGGGCCATTCGTGCGGCAGTCCAGCGGCAGCAATCCAGCCCCGGCACGCGGGCGCGCGGGACTGTTCATCTGCACTTGCAGGTCAGCACGGATGGACGTCTGGTGCATGTCGCGATTTCGCAAAGTTCGGGCCATGCCGCGCTGGACCGGGCGGCGCTGCAAGCCGTTCAGCGCGCGCGGCTTCCGCGCGCACCATCCGGGCTGTCGGGGCGGTATCAGTTCAACCTGCCGCTGGGCTATCGCTGATCCCCGCCGGGACGGACGCTTGCGCTGCGTGGAAGGCCCGACGCGACGCTATCAACTGCACCCAAAATGACCAGAGTCCGGCGCTGCACTTGACCAATTCGCCGGGTCGGGGCGCGTCATGGCCATATGAATTGCGCCACAGGCAGGAAAAACCCTGTTCTGCCGCCGAGCATTGCACTAGCCTTGAACCGTCCCGACCGGAGAAACGGGATGGTCGGGCATTTGCCTGCATGTGGAGGATAAAGTATGAAATTCAATCTCAGAGGGCTGCGTGCCCTTGCGACCCCTGTTGCCGCGGCGATGTTGTTCGCGCTGCCGGTTCAGGCGCAGCAGTTGTCAATCGCGACCGGCGGAACCGGGGGGGTCTATTTCCCCTATGGCGGCGGTCTGGCCGAAGTGATCAACCGGCATGTCGATGGCGCAAGTGCGAGCGCGGAAGTGACCGGCGCATCGGTAGAGAACGTGGCGCTGATCGCACGCGGCGACAGTGACATCGCACTGGCACTGGCCGATACGGTGTATCAGGCCTTTCATGGCGAAGGCGCGTTTGAGGGGCGTCAAGTCAGCGAATTGCGCGCCCTTGCCTCGATCTATCCCAACGCGGTTCAGATCGTGACACTGGCCGATAGCGGCATCACCAGCCTTGAGGACCTGCGCGGCAAGCGGGTTTCCGTGGGCGCACCGGGGTCGGGGACCGAAGTCAGCGCCCAGACCTTGCTGGCAGCCAACGGCATCACCTATGATGATTTCGAGCCCCAGCGGCTGAACTTCAACGAGACAGCGGATGCGCTGCGCGATGGCGATATCGACGCAGGGTTCTGGAGCGTGGGCCCGCCGACCAGTTCGATCCTGAACCTCGCCACGACGCGCTCGATCCGCCTGATCGGGATGACCGAGGCAGAGATTGCCGCAGCCATCGAGGCCGAACCGACATTCGCACCCTACACACTGCGCGCGGGGCTTTATGAAGGAATGGAGGACGGCGTTCCCACAATCTCGACGCCGAATGTGCTGATCGTGCATGCAGATATGGACGCGGATCTGGCCCATGCGATTGTCAGCGCGATGTATGAGAATGTTGATGAACTGATCGCGATTCATCCTGCGGCGAATGATACCACGGTCGCGTTTTCGACCGATTCGACACCGATCCCGTTCCATGACGGGGCGCTGCGCTACCTCGACGAGGTTGGCGCAAGCGTGCAGGACCACCAGCGCCCGTGAGGGGCTGGACCCGGGGGCGGCTTTTCGGGGCCGCCCTCTTTCTTGCCCTTCCTGCAGGGGCCGATACACTGGAAGTGCGGCTGGCCTCGGGCCAGGTTCTGGCCGCGTGGCCAATGGCGAACGGGCAGGAAGCGTGCCTGACATGGGCGCATTCCGTGACAGGGGGCAAGGTGGTCGATTGCTTCGTGAATGACGCGGGCCGACTGGTGCTGGCACGCAGTTTCCTGCATGATTTCGCCGCAGGGCTGGGCGAGGTCGCGGGCCGGGGCCATCTGCGCGCGGCAGAAAGTGGCGGCTACTGGATCGAGGCGATTGACGAGGCAATGCCGGGCAACCGGCTGGCGCTGCGAATCGGCGCGCAGGCGGTCGATCACCGGCTGCGCATCGGGACGGACGATCTGGCGCTGTCGCAGATCGCCCCGGGTGCGGCGGCAGCACTGATCCTGACAACACCGAAAAACAGATAACAGGGCGACCTCATGCGTTCCAATGCCGCAAGCACCGTGCAACAAGGCCAGATCGAAGGCGGCGTGATCCCGACCAACATGCGCGCCGCCGATGAACACCAGCCGCGCCCGGTACTGTGGCTGATTTCGGCCGTGGCAGTGTCGTTGTCGCTGTTCCAGCTTTACACGGCAGGCATCCAGCCGCTGGGACTGTTCTACCAGCGTCCCGCACATCTGGGTTTCATTCTGGTGCTGGCTTTCCTGATCTTCCCGGTCTTCGGCCAGTCGCGCCCGCGCGGGCCGGTTGGCTGGATCATTGATACCGGCTTCATCGCGGCGGGCTTCGCCAGCGGGTTCTACATCATCTGGAACCTGGATGCGATCTTCGCCCGCGCGGGCTGGTGGTCACCAATGGACATCACTGTCGGCATCATCTGCACTGTTGCGGTGCTGGAGGCCAGCCGCCGCGCCGTGGGCCTGGGGCTGACGATCATCGGGGCCATCGCCATCCTGTATGCGCTGGCCGGGTCGCGTGGTGCGTTGCCGGGGCTGGGCGAGTGGATGCCGGGCATCCTGTCGCATCGCGGTGCGAATACCGACCGGCTGGTGGGCCAGCTTTACCTCGGGCAGGAAGGCATCTTCGGTCTGCCGCTGGGGGTGGCGGCGACTTTCGTGTTCATGTTCGTTCTGTTCGGCGCGTTTCTGGAAAAGACCGGCGCGGGCAAGTTCTTCATCGACCT
>SLQN01000532.1 GCA_007131465.1 Paracoccaceae bacterium | reverse complement strand
CGAGGTGACGACGATGTTCAGCCGTCGTGGCAAGGGTCGTCGCGGCAGGCTGTCCCATGTCCTGCGCCCCATGATGATCGCACCGCCCAGCGTTTCACGCTGAAAGGCGGCCAGATCCTCGGGGGCATGCCACGGAATGGCATTGTCCTTGCCGATGGCCCCGTTGCGGGCACGCGCCACGATCAGCGACAGCATCGCGCTACACCGCCACAGGGGCCTTGATCGCGGGATGCGGATCATAGCCGGTGATCTGGAAATCCTCAAAGCGGAAGTCGAAAATGCTCTCGGGCGTGCGCAATATCTGCATCTGCGGGAGCGGGCGGAGGTCGCGTGCAAGCTGGGTGCGCACCTGCTCCATATGGTTGGAATAGATATGCGCATCGCCCAGCGTGTGCACGAATACCCCAGGCTCCAGCCCCGTCACCCGCGCCAGCATCATCTGCAACAGCGCATAGGACGCGATGTTGAACGGCACACCCAGAAACATGTCGGCGGAGCGCTGGTAAAGTTGCAGATGCAACCGCCCCTGCAAAACCCGCACCTGCCACAGCGTATGGCACGGGGGCAGCGCCATGTCGGGTACATCGGCCGGGTTCCAGGCCGAAACGATCATGCGGCGGCTGTCCGGGGTTTCGCGGATTTGCCCCACAAGGGTCGCAATCTGGTCCACGCCGCCGAAATCGCGCCACTGACGGCCGTAGACCGGCCCCAGATCGCCCGAGGCATCGGCCCATTCGTTCCAGATACTGACCCCGTTTTCCTGCAGGTAGCGGATATTCGTATCCCCCGACAGAAACCACAACAGTTCATGGATAATGGATTTCAGATGCACCCGCTTGGTGGTCACCAGCGGAAACCCCTCTGCCAGATCATAACGCATCTGCATCCCGAACACCGAAAGCGTGCCCGTGCCTGTCCTGTCATCAGACGGCACACCCTGCGTCAGAATATGCTGCAATCCGTCCAGATACTGTTTCATCACGATCCCGATCCACTAGATGAGCGAGACTTTAGGCCGGATGACGCTGATTCTGAAACCCCCATTGCACCCCCCCCGGCGCCCGCTATGATGGCGCAGCACAGGATGAGGAAAGCACATATGCGCTATTTGCACACGATGGTCCGGGTCAAGGATCTGGACGCCTCGATTGCCTTTTACAAGCTTCTCGGGCTGGAAGAGACCCGTCGCTATGACAACGAGGGCGGCCGCTTTACGCTGGTTTTTCTGGCCCCGCCCGGCCAGCCCGACTGCCCGGTGGAACTGACCTATAACTGGGACGGCGACGAAGGCCTGCCATCTGACAGCCGCCATTTCGGGCATCTGGCCTATGCGGTGAAGGATATCTATGCCAAATGCGCCGAATTGCAGGCAGCAGGCGTCACGATCAACCGCCCCCCGCGCGATGGACGCATGGCCTTCGTGCGCTCGCCTGACAACATCTCGATCGAGCTGTTGCAGGACGGGGACGCCCTGCCACCGCAGGAGCCCTGGGCCAGCATGGGCAATACCGGGCATTGGTAAGGCGCAGACCTGCACCCCCTTGAACGGATCCGTACGAATCTGGTCGGAGTGTGGCCCGAGTGTGGCCAGACTGCCGGATTCGCGCAGCAAGACTGTATGCGGTTTGGCGACAGTCCCGTCCTTCGTGAAGTTACGGTTTTCCCACACGCAACAACCCCCGGCACATGATGTCAGAAACGGGGGATTTTCGGGATAAAACCGGAAATTGGGCATATGCGTTGATCACCTGTTCGTTAAAACTCTGATAACTACATATCAAGCGTCAAACAGCGCTTTCAGGACGGGAATAGAATGAAGCTGGTGTTTCGACAGTCACGGACCCAAGGCGATAGACCAGAAGCCTTGCATCGCGTGGAAGACAGTGTCAAAGGCGCGTTCATGGGGCCCGAAAACATCTCTTTGCCAACGCGTGCCAACACACCGGCCGTGCTTTGGCTTGTCGGGCTGACCTGCCTGCCCGAAGTGCTGCTGACACTGTCCGAATCCGGGCTTTTCAGCGGGTTGGAATTGCGGCGCTGGTTCCTGCTTCACGGGGCGTTCTGGATCGGTCTGCTGAATGGTTGGGAGCCGCTTTTCGCACTGCAACGCGAAGTGATGTTCGTAAGCTATGCCTTCCTGCATGGCGGATTGCTGCACCTCATCGGGAACATGGTCGCTGTGCTGGCGCTGGGCGGGATTGTTGTTGCCCGCGTCGGCCAGAAGGGTTTTCTGCTGCTATACGCCCTGTCTGCTATTGGCGGCGCAGCGGCTTTCGCGGTCCTGTCGGGCAGCGAAACACCGATGGTCGGGGCCTCGGGCGCAGTTTTTGGCCTGATCGGCGCGTGGAAGTTCTGGGAATGGCAAGTGCGGGTACATCTGGGCAGTCCGATGCGGCCGCTGTGGCGTTCGCTGATCGGGCTGGCGCTGCTGAATGTGGTGCTGTGGCTGGCGCTCTCGGGTCTTCTCGCCTGGGAAGCGCATCTGGGCGGGTTTCTGGCCGGCGTGATCTTTGCCGCGATCACGACCCCAAGCCTGCGCTACCGGGTGTGACAGTCAGGCCGCTTCCAGCGCTGCAATAATCGCGCCGAAATCCGCCGCCTTCAGGGACGCCCCGCCAACAAGCGCGCCATCGACATTGCCGATGGCAAAAATTTCCGCCGCATTGCCGGGCTTCACCGATCCGCCGTAAAGCAGGGAAATGGCCTTGTCGGGCAACTGCGCGCGCAACGCGTCATGCACCTGCGCGATCTGGTCCAGCGTGGGCGTGCGGCCCGTACCGATCGCCCAGACGGGTTCATAGGCAACGACAGTATTGGCCGCAGTCGCACCGGCAGGCAGCGACTCGGCCAGTTGGCCCAGCACAACCTCCAGCGTCTGCCCGGCATCACGCTCGGATTCCGTTTCACCAACGCAGATGATGCTGACTAGACCTGCTTCATGTGCGGCCATGGCCTTGGCTGCGACAAGCGTAGAAGTTTCGCCATGATCCGCGCGCCGTTCGGAATGGCCGAGGATAACCTGCCGCGCACCGCTATCGGCCAGCATCCGTGCCGAGATATCGCCCGTATGCGCGCCTGCTGCGCTGGCATGGCAATCCTGCCCGCCCACCATCACGGCACTGCCGGACAGGGCTTCAGCCATCGCGGAAATCAGGGTGGCTGGGGGGCAGAGAAGCACGCCGCAATCGGGCTTGGGATACGCCTTGGCCAGCGCGCGCGCTTCCTCCAGATCGGCGCGCAGCCCGTTCATCTTCCAGTTTCCGGCAGCGAGTTTGCAAGCGTGGCTCATGGTGCAGTCTCCTTTTGCGGGTCAGGATAGGCCGCCCGCAAAAGGGATGCAATCAGCCCCGCGCCTGATTCATCCGTTCGGTAAGGGTCTCGACATCATCGAACTTGATCGATTCGCCGCAACCGCAGGCTTCGGTCACATTGGGGTTGCGAAAGCGGAAGGCGCTTTCGATCAGTCCTGTTTCATAATCGATTTCCGTGCCGAACAGGAACATCTGCGCCATGGGCGCGATGATTACGCAGGCGCCGTCCTGCTCGATGACTTCTTCGTGTTCCTTGACATCCTGCGCGGTTTCCATCGTGTATTCCATCCCCGCGCAGCCGCCTTTCTTGACACCCACACGCAAGCCGGACGCCCCTTCGCGGTCCATCAACCGCCGGATCTGGCGCACGGCCGCCGGGGTCATCGTCACGGGGGATTTGCCGGGAATTGCGAACATCACTCTTTCCTTGTGTCTTTTTGCAACAGGCGGGCGGGGTTGCCTGCGACAGTCGCGCCCGCGCCCACATCGCGCGTCACCACCGCACCGGCCGCGATGATCGCGCCAGCTCCGACGCTCACACCAGGCAACAGGATCGCGCCGCCACCGATCCAGACATCCGCGCCGATGGTAATGGGACGGCCCCATTCCGCGCCACCTGCGCGCGCGCCTGCGTCGCGCGGATGATCCGCTGTCAGGATCTGGACATTCGGGCCGATCTGGCTTCGCGCCCCGATCCGCACTTCGCAGACATCAAGGATCACGCAGTTGAAATTCACGAAAACGCCCGGTCCGAAATGGATATGCGCGCCGTAATCGACAAAAAAGGGCGCGCGGATCACTGCGCCATTCCATGTGCCCAGAAGCTTCGGCAGAATATCGGCGCGCACCGCGTCACCAACAATCGTCTGGTTATAGGCACGCATCAGCCCCTGCGCGTGGCGGCGTAGCGCCACCAGATCCGGGCAGCCCGGATCATAGGGT